>CALYVE010000294.1 GCA_945492935.1 uncultured Lachnospiraceae bacterium | reverse complement strand
TTACTAACTGTCCGGGTTCACAGGTGGGGGAAACCTAAGGTGCCTGAACCGCCATCATAACAACAGCCTGATTTAAGACCTCTTTTTTTAGAATTTTGTACATGAGTTTGTCCCCCATTCAATATATTACTTGGACTCTTATATTATTTTTTTGGAAATTTGAGCCCAATATCCAACACATTATACCATATAGCTCACTAATTTCAAACTATTTCATCAAAAAAGCTTATATTTTTCATATCATTGATGCAAAATTTATCTTTTTGAAGGGAACATGCCATAATGCCATGTCCAGTTTCTATCATACAGTTCCCATGAAACGCCTCACAAAAGCGTTCTGCAGCTTGTGCATCCATCGTCACAGATGCCGCCTCGCACTTCATAAAGCCGGCAACACGAACAATGACCTTCGCAAGCATTTCGCCACAATCTACATCAAACAGTTCCAAACGTTCGATGTACATGTGCTTACAATCGAGACCATATGCAAATAAACCACGCACCATTTCTTCGTCATATACGATTGCAACATCCCCCTTCTGACATTGATGTTCCATGAGCATAGCTTGTAATGCATCGCCATTTCGGTTAACATAATATCGAAAACGTTTTGAAAGCTCCTTATTGATACCGTCTGCCAAGAGCTGCCACTCTTCTCTCGGAAGTCTCGATAAATGTAACAACTTTACCGTCGGATCGATTGGCATATCAAATTCAAAGTCCGCTGTATCAAATGTAATCGTCTTAGTCTTGTATATATTCTCAAAGCCAAGTGATGTGTAATACTGTTCGTTCTCCGGCATTAAAAATACAAATTCGCAGCCCTGATCCTGAATATAAAGCATCAGTTTTTGCATCATCTCGTGCATAATACCTTGTTTTCTATATGCTTCATCAACTGAAACTCCTACGATATAGTAGCTTTCTTTCACACAAGAAGCTTTTGAATCAACAACCTGATACGGATTCGCATAAGCCATCCCAATCAGTGTATCAGCATCATACACACCTATGATAATGTTCTTTTTACAAACCTCTTGAAAATAATAATCCGCAAACCCTTCCGGATCCGCAAATATCTTATCCCAAAGCTTTCTGTATGGGGCAAGATTCTCTTTCGTTCTTCCTAATTTGCAGGAAGAATCCTTCATATCCCATATACGATATTCATATCCACTCATTTTTACCCCTTACTCATCGGACATCCACCGCAGCCACTACAACCGCCCTGACCTGCGTCGGCAGATTCTTCAACTATTCCATTCATTCGATAATCAAAATTTGTTACAGTTTCAAGCAGACAAATTGCCTGCGCACTCATACCCTCGCCTGTTCCCGTGAATCCAAGGCCTTCTTCTGTTGTCGCTTTGATATTCACTTGATTCCTATCAATATGAAGTCTATCTGCAACATTTTGGCGCATTGTCTCAATATGAGGTGCCATCTTTGGTCGCTGTGCGATAATCGTTGCATCGATGTTTCCAACCAGCATATTATTCTCATCGAGAAGCTTGCCGACATGTTCAAGCAGCTTCAAGCTATCCGCACCCTTGTATGCCGGGTCTGTATCAGGGAAATGCTTACCGATATCCCCAAGCGCTGCTGCCCCAAGCAATGCATCCATTATCGCATGAACAAGGACATCTGCATCCGAATGTCCAAGCAAGCCTTTCTCATATGGTATTTCAACACCACCTAAAATCAATTTCCGTCCTTCTACCAACTTATGAACATCATAGCCCATTCCTACGCGCATATTATTCCCTCAACTTTCTATATTTTTATGTCTCTACGTCTGTATTGTTGTATTTTAGCATTTTTGTATTCTTGTGTTTTTAACGTTCATGACGTGCACATTATTTTCTTCCATTTGTTTCCTTCAATTGTTTGTTTTCATTTGCAACTCAAATCTATCATATTTAAATAAATGTTGCAAATACTACATATTTTATAATTTTTGTCATTAATTGTTCTGCATATTTCGTTTTTATACAGATTTTGCTTTTTATGTAAATTTTTGTGTTTACGTTTTATATTTTTCATTGTAAAATGAGTTTGTTAAAAATGATTAAAATGATACATTCATAAGGAGGTATTGCGTATGGCACGTTCAACAGGAGGCGGCGGCGGTGGTGGCCGTAGTTTCGGAGGACGTTCAATGGGAGGTGGCAGTCGTAGCGTTAGCCGTTCCTTCTCTGGTAGTGGCAGAACACATATAGGTGGTAGTGGCGGACATAGAACAGTCGGTGGCGGAAGTAGCTATCGTCCATCCGGCAGTAGCAATTCCGGATACCATTATAATTCCGGATACAGACGTGGCTATGGATACGGATACGGCGGTTACCGTGGCGGATATCGTAGTGCGGGCCCTAGAACAAGCGGTTTTGGTTGCGGCGGATTTCTTACAATGCTCCTCATTTTCTGGATTATCGGATCCGTATTAACCGTTGCTTTTGCAAACAGTTCTTCAAACAAGAAGCTAAACCGTGACAAATTCAAAG
>CALYVE010000293.1 GCA_945492935.1 uncultured Lachnospiraceae bacterium | reverse complement strand
AAAGGGACATAAGACTAGTCTTTCTTCTATGTTTGAGGCGGTTGGCTCGTATGCAGCAGGTACAATGTCAGAGGCTGATGTAAATGAATTCGAGTGTAATGCATGTCCGACATGTGGTTCATGCTCAGGTATGTACACAGCAAATTCCATGAACTGTTTGACAGAGGCTCTCGGAATGGGTCTTCCTGGAAATGGAACGATTCCGGCAGTATATTCAGAAAGAATAAAGCTTGCTAAGCATGCAGGTATGGCTGTTATGGATATGTATAATAAGAATATTTGTCCTAGAGATATAATAACAAAGGATGCAATCATGAATGCACTTACGGTTGATATGGCTCTTGGATGTTCAACAAACTCTATGCTTCATATTCCGGCAATTGCTCATGAGATCGGATTTGAATTAGATATTGCGGTTGCAAATGAAATTAGTGCAAAAACACCGAATATTTGTCACCTTGCACCTGCCGGTCCAACTTATATGGAAGATTTAAATGAAGCAGGTGGTGTATATGCAGTTATTAATCAGCTTTGTGAGGCCGGTCTTATTAACGAAAACTGTATGACAGTAACAGGAAAGACGATTGGCGAGGCTGTTAAGGGACATGTAAATAAGAACACTGCGGTTATTCGTACACTTGACAACCCATACAGCAAAACAGGCGGTTTGGCAGTATTAAAGGGTAATATTGCACCGGACGGTTCTGTTGTTAAGCGTTCTGCTGTTGTACCGGAAATGTTGCAGCATGAAGGACCTGCAAGAGTCTTTGAGTGTGAGGAAGATGCGATTGCAGCAATTAAGGGCGGTAAGATTGTAGCAGGGGATGTTGTCGTTATCCGTTACGAAGGCCCTAAGGGTGGTCCGGGTATGAGAGAAATGTTAAATCCTACATCGGCTATTGCAGGTATGGGACTTGGTTCATCCGTAGCACTTATTACAGATGGCAGATTTTCGGGTGCAAGCCGTGGTGCTTCCATCGGACATGTATCGCCGGAAGCAGCAGTAGGCGGACCAATTGCTTTGATTGAAGAAGGAGATATCATTTCGATTGACATTGATGCTTGTACAATAAATGTGAAAGTATCGGATGAAGAACTTGCAAAACGTAAGGAAGCATGGACACCAAGAGAGCCAAAGGTTACAACCGGATATCTTGCAAGATATGCAAAGATGGTTACTTCAGGAAATCGTGGTGCAGTTCTTGAATTATAGTTAATGTCAGATTGTTGGAAATTGTTGAATAATGTGAAATAATATGTTATTCTAAACGTTGAATTTTCATTTTTTGGGATATTTCACACATTTGAGCGATTGTTGAATGTGTTAAGTACGAATAGTTTTTTTTCAAAGGAGTAGATTGTATGAAACAATTAACGGGTTCAGAGATTATCATCGAATGCTTAAAAGAGCAGGGCGTTGATACCGTTTTCGGATATCCGGGCGGAACAATCTTAAACGTTTATGATGCATTATATAAGCATCAGGATGAAATCCATCATATTCTTACATCCCATGAGCAGGGAGCTGCACATGCGGCTGATGGATATGCAAGAGCAACCGGTAAAGTTGGTGTATGTATGGCAACATCAGGACCTGGAGCTACGAATTTAGTAACAGGTATCGCTACTGCATATATGGATTCGATTCCACTTGTTGCCATTACGGCAAATGTAGGTGTTACATTGCTTGGTAAAGACAGTTTCCAGGAGATTGATATTGCAGGTGTGGTTATGCCAATCACAAAGCATAGCTTCATTGTTAAGAATATTCATGAGCTTGCATCGACAATTCGTCGTGCATTTGCAATTGCACAAAGCGGAAGACCGGGACCTGTACTTGTAGATATCACGAAGGATGTTACAGCGAATGTTGCTGATTTTGAACCAAAGGTTCCTGAAACAATCGAACGAGTTACTTCATCTATTAGTGAAGAAGATTTGGATAAGGCTGTTCGTTTAATTGATAAGGCAAATGCCCCTATGATCCTTGTAGGTGGTGGTGTGATTACAGCAGATGCATCCAAGGAATTAAAGAAATTTGCTGCGAAAATCGATGCTCCTGTATGTGATACATTAATGGGAAAGGGTGCTTTTAACGGAACAGATGAAAGATATACCGGTATGATTGGTATGCATGGTACAAAAGTATCAAATTTTGGTATTAATCAGGCTGATTTGGTAATTGTTATTGGCGCCAGATTTTCAGACCGTGTTACAGGTAACACATCAAAATTTGCTAAGAATGCCAAGATTATACATATCGATGTTGATGCGGCAGAGATAAATAAGAATATTATTGTTGATTGCAGCGTTGTCGGAGATGCGAAGGAAATTCTTAAGCTATTGACGACACGTGTGAAGACTGTTAAACATGATGAATGGATGCAGGAAATTGCACAGCTTAAGGAGAAGTATCCGGATCATGCCGACTTAAAGAATTTAACCGGCCCTGCAATTATCAACAAGATTTATGAGATAACAAAAGGAAAAGCGACAATCACAACCGACGTAGGACAGCATCAGATGTGGGCAGCACAGTAT
>CALYVE010000292.1 GCA_945492935.1 uncultured Lachnospiraceae bacterium | reverse complement strand
TGCAATCATCACTTTTCTTTCCTCTCGCGAATAATAAATTTAAGCGGTGTTCCGCTAAAGCCAAAGGCCTCACGTATTTTGTTCTCAATATATCTTGTATAAGAGAAATGCATAAGCTCCTTATCATTTACAAATATAACAAACGTAGGCGGCTTAACCGCAACCTGCGTGATGTAATAAAGTCTAAGTCTTTTCCCTTTATCTGATGGTGGCTGATTCAGTGCTACAGCTTCTGCCATAATTTCATTTAAAACACCGGTTGCAACACGCAACGAATGATTCTCAATAACAGCATCAATTGTCTCAAACAGCTTCGGCAATCGCTGTCCGGTTTTTGCAGATACAAAAAGCAACTGTGCATATGGCATATAAGAAAGCTTCTGACGAATTTCCTGTGTGAATTTATTCATCGTCTTGTCATCCTTCTCGACTATATCCCATTTGTTTACAACGATAATCATACCCTTACCGCGTTCGTGTGCAATACCCGCAATCTTTGTATCCTGGTCTGTAATCCCTTCCGACGCATCGATAACAAGCACAGCTACATTGCAACGTTCTACTGCAGAAACAGTGCGAATAATACTATATCGCTCAATTTCTTCCTTTATCTTGTTCTTCCGACGGAGACCGGCTGTATCAATAAACACATATTCCGTTCCATTTCGTTTAATGGAAGTATCAATTGCATCACGTGTCGTTCCTGCAATGTCAGAAACAATAACACGTTCCTCGCCTAAAAGTTTATTGATAATCGAAGATTTACCAACATTCGGCTTACCGATAATTGCGATACGAGGGCGCTCATCCGAATCTTCTGTCGTTGCATTTTCGCCAAAATACTGAACAACCTGATCAAGCATATCGCCAATACCAAGCATAGATGCAGCCGAAATAGGTTGTGGATCACCAAGTCCTAAATTATAAAATTCATAAACATCAGGCATGTACTTCTCAAAGCTGTCAACCTTATTAACGACAAGTACAATCGGTTTGCCGGAACGACGCAACATGTCAGCCACCTTGCCATCCGAATCAACAAGTCCTTGTCTGACATCGGTAATAAACATAATAACATCTGCTGTTGCAATGGCGATTTCCGCCTGTTCACGCATACTTTTTAGAATAATATCATTTGATTCCGGTTCAATACCACCGGTATCAACAATTGTAAAATTATAATTTAACCATGTGACATCCGCATAGATTCTGTCTCTTGTTACGCCAGGTGTATCTTGTACAATCGAAATCTTATCTCCTGCAAGTACATTAAAAAGCGTAGACTTACCTACATTTGGTCTGCCGACAATTGCTACCACTGGTCTACTCATTTTGATTCTCCATTTCAATAATCGTGTGGAACAATTCCACTCCGCTTGATTTTACAATAATTACTTGTACTTGTAAAGCATTTTGCAATTCACTGACAGTCATGTCATCCAGGAAAATATCTTCATCCGCCTTCAGAACATTGGAAGGTAAAATTAAAGCATCGCCTAAATCTTTTCCTTGCAATTGCTTTACAATATCCCCACCGGTCAACAATCCGGTCACGGTAATTTTTTCTCCAAAGAAATCATTTCGGATAGGAAAAATCTGAAAATCCACATCCGGCGCACCCTCTTTGTATATCTGTGCAACTTCATCCATTACACCTTTTGCAAGCAGACCTGTAATCGTTGAAATACGTCGTTTGCCGGAAAAAGGCATGTTATGATTTGCAACAAGATAATCTTGTACCGCCTGCTTTGCTTCTTCAATAAGAAGTCTTGTCATTCCCACACCATTTTCCAGTTGTAAAAATCCATCATAACAATCTGCTTCCGGTATATCATAATCTGCATTAATATACCATTCATCACTGGCATGTACAAAATGAATCCCATATTTGGACATAGCAATGCTTTGGTAATGATGAATCGTCGAAAGAACCTTACGTGCATCTTCTTTATTGAAGCTTTCAAGCTCACAAAGACCTTCCCGGTATTTTGATAATCCAACAGGAACAACAGACAAGCTTTCTAAAACCGGCATATATTCCATCAAATCCTCAATTGTCTTATTAAGCTCCTCACCATCATTTAAGCCCTTGCAAAGAACAATTTGTGCATTCATCGGAATGTTAGCTTCGTATAGCATATCCATATATTTTATTACATTTCCGGCAAAGCGGTTATTGAGCATTTTACAACGAAGCTTGGGATTTGTAGTATGCACCGATATATTTATTGGCGCAAGCTTATATTCAATAATTCGCTGAATATCCTTTTCCTTCATATTTGTAAGCGTTACATAATTTCCCTGAAGGAACGAAAGGCGTGTATCATCATCTTTAAAGTAGATGGTATCCCTCATTCCCGGCGGATTTTGGTCAATAAAGCAGAATACACACTTATTATAACAGCTTCGATAGCTATCCATTAACGATTCGCCAAAACCAAGCCCTAAATCCTCATCAAAGTCCTTTTCAACTTCAAGAACCCATTCTTCACCATCTGATTTTTCAATTAATACTTCCAAATACTCGTCATTTACTAAAAATTGATA
>CALYVE010000291.1 GCA_945492935.1 uncultured Lachnospiraceae bacterium | reverse complement strand
ACAAAATCGGTTTCAATTACAATAATGAGTTGAATCGATTTGTATAATATTTTTTTGGAGGATAAAATAATGGCTAGCGGATACAATCATAAATTGATTGAAGGAAAATGGCAGAAAGTATGGGATGACAACAAGGCGTTTGCGGCAACAAATGATTTTTCGAAGCCAAAATACTACGCATTAGTAGAGTTTCCTTACCCATCAGGACAGGGACTTCATGTAGGTCACCCAAGACCATACACGGCACTTGATATTGTTGCAAGAAAGAGAAGAATGCAGGGATATAATGTTCTTTATCCGATGGGATGGGATGCATTTGGTCTCCCTACCGAAAATTACGCAATCAAAAATAAGATTCATCCAAAGGAGGTTACGAAGACAAATGTAGCCAGATTTAAGGAGCAGCTTCATTCACTTGGATATTCTTTTGATTGGGACAGAGAGATTAACACAACGGATTCCGACTATTATAAGTGGACGCAGTGGATTTTCCTTAAGCTATTTAAGGAAGGTCTTGCATACAAGAAGGAAATGCCAATTAACTGGTGTACATCTTGTAAGGTTGGTCTTGCAAACGAGGAAGTTGTAAATGGTGTTTGTGAGCGTTGTGGAAGCGAGGTTGTCCGCAAGGTTAAATCTGAGTGGATGCTTAAGATTACAGAGTATGCTGACAAGCTGATTGAAGGCTTGGATGGTGTTGATTATATTGAACGCGTGAAGGTTTCACAGAAGAACTGGATTGGCCGTTCAACAGGTGCAGAAGTTGATTTTGCAATTAAAGGTAAGGAAGAAAAACTCCGTATCTACACAACAAGATGTGATACGCTTTTTGGTGTTACATACATGGTAGTTTCTCCGGAGCATCCATATCTTGATCAGTTCAAGAGCGAGATAAAAAACTGGGATGAGATTGTAGCTTACCGTGAGCAGGCTTCCAAGAAGTCTGATTTTGAGAGAGCGGAACTTGCAAAGGATAAGACCGGTGTATGCATTGATGGTCTTACAGCGGTCAATCCCGTAAATGGCAAGGAAGTGCCAATCTGGGTTTCGGATTATGTATTGATGAGTTACGGAACGGGTGCGATTATGGCTGTTCCGGCACATGATGAGAGAGACTGGGAATTCGCTAAGAAATTTGGACTTCCGATTATTCAGGTAGTAGCTAAGGATGGCGAGGAAGTTGATGTAAACGAAGCAGCCTTTACAGATGTTGCAACAGGTGTTCTCGTTAATTCGGATTTTATAAATGGACTTGAGGTTAAGGATGCAAAGACAAAGATGATCGAGTTCCTCGAAGAAAAGGGAATCGGTCAGGCGAAGGTAAACTACAAGCTTCGTGACTGGGTATTCTCACGTCAGAGATATTGGGGCGAGCCGATTCCGATTGTAGAATGTGAGAAGTGTGGTTTTGTGCCTATTTCAGAAGACGAGCTTCCGCTTCTTCTTCCGGAGGTAGACAGCTATGAACCGACAGATAATGGTGAATCTCCGCTTGCAGCTATGACAGACTGGGTAAATACAACGTGTCCTTGCTGTGGTGGCCCTGCTAAGCGTGAGACAGATACCATGCCGCAGTGGGCAGGATCTTCCTGGTATTTCCTTCGTTATACAGATCCTACGAACAAAGAGGCACTTGCCGGTAAGGAAGCATTGAAGTACTGGCTGCCGGTTGACTGGTACAATGGTGGTATGGAGCATACAACACTTCACTTATTGTATTCCCGTTTCTGGCATAAGTTCCTTTATGATCAGGGTGTTGTTCCAACCTCAGAGCCATATCAGAAACGTACATCGCATGGTATGATTCTCGGTGAGAATGGAGAGAAGATGAGTAAGTCTCGCGGGAATGTTGTAAATCCGGATGATATCGTAAGAGATTATGGTGCGGATACGCTTCGTACATATGAGATGTTCATTGGTGCATTTGATCTTTCTGCTTCCTGGTCAGAAGATGGTGTAAAGGGTTGTCGCAGATTCCTTGAAAGAGTCTGGAAGCTTCAGGATATCGTTACCGATGAAGATGGTTTCTCTAAGGACATGGAGACAAAGATGCACCAGACAATCAAGAAAGTTTCAAGTGATTTCGAGAGCCTAAAGTACAACACGGCAATCGCTGCAATGATGTCGCTTGTAAATGATTTCTACAAGAAAAATACAGTTACAAAGGACGAGTTCAAGACGCTTATCGTTATGCTTAATCCGGTAGCACCGCATATTACCGAGGAGCTTTGGAGCTTGAAAAATTACGGTGGATACGTATATGAACAGACATGGCCGGAATATGATGAGGCAAAGACAGTCGAGTCTACAGTCGAAATCGCAGTACAGATCAATGGCAAGACAAGAGCGACTGTTGCAATCGCAAAGGATGCAGACAGGGATAGCGTAATTTCGATAGCAAAGGAAACACTTGGCGATCGTTTGACAGGAAATATCATCAAAGAGATTTATGTGCCTGGTAAGATTGTTAATATAGTTGCAAAATAATTGATTAGATATTACATAGAGGATGAGATATGGGAGTGGAAAAAACAGTTTATACATTTCAAATTAACGATACGCAGG
>CALYVE010000290.1 GCA_945492935.1 uncultured Lachnospiraceae bacterium | reverse complement strand
GTCATTGCATCTTCAATCTGCTTTTTTAACTCGTCAGTAAGCTTACCCTGTTCTTCAATTGTTGCAAGAACCTGCGTTTTTTTCTCATCCAGATTACGCAAATACGTAAGTCTCTCATCAAGGTCACGCAGCTGCTCATCATTTAAGGAACCGGTATGCTCTTTTCGATATCTGGAAATAAACGGAATTGTATTTCCTTCGTCAATAAGAGCAATTGTTTTCTCAACCTGCCAAACCTTAATATTAAGTTCATCTGCAATAATCTTTGGTATATTCATGATTTACTCCTCATACTATAAATACTGTCGCATACAATCACGCAAATGTCCCTCTGCTTCCATCAATTCCGTAGCAATTTTCTTTGCACGATCATCAGCAGCCTGATATTGATTTACATAGCGTTGCAAAGAACGAATTCCCATATCGCACCCCTCTGTAATCAAATCTGCGATTGTACTGTCTGAATGCTCCATAGCAATCTTCATATTCGTCTTGATATAGGACATACCTTTTGCCATTTTGTTCGGTTCTTTTCCGTCATCTCCACAGGAGGCTAGCATTTCGTACGTTTTATTCATAATATCATGACTGGTATTCAAATGTGCCTGCAATAAATCCTTTAGTTTTGTATTCTCAACCTTGGGAAGCATTTCCTCGACACTGGAAATTCCCATCTTTACACCTGCATTGCATTCACGCAACAATCGAATTGTATCATTCAAAACCATTTTCTATACCTCACTTTTGTTTTAATAAAGAAAGTATAGACAAATGGTTTTGAATTATTCTTAATAATTTAATTTACCAACAATTTACGACTTCTATATTTTCAATCGCTTTCTTATATAAATCTTCTATCTTGCCAACCAATGCCTGTTCTGATTTCTCAATTGCTTCCAGAGAAGGTCTTGTAACCGGATGCTTTGCAACAAAGGTTGTACAGCAATCCTCATATGGCAGAATTGAAGTCTCATAAGTTCCAATCTTTTCTGAGATGTCAATAATTTCCTGCTTATCAAGTCCAATGCACGGACGAAAAACAGGAAGCTTATCTGCCGCTCTATCGATAACATATAAACTTTGTGATGTCTGGCTGGATACCTGACCGATACTCTCACCTGTGATAATACACTGACAATCATTTTCCAAAGCAAGTTCCTGTGCCATTTTATACATAATACGCTTCATGATAATTGTAAGTTCATCATGCGGACAATTATCATATATTGCAAGCTGAATATCTGTAAAGTTCACAATATGAAGCTTAATCGGCCCTGCATACTGTGAAACAAGCTTTGCAAGATCAATAACTTTCTGTTTTGCACGCTCACTTGTATATGGTGGTGCATGAAAATAAACTGCTTCGACCGAAACACCACGCTTTGCAATCATATATGCTGCTACCGGACTGTCAATACCACCTGACAAAAGTGTCATACCTTTGCCGTTTGTACCAACAGGAAGTCCACCCGGTCCCGGAATTGTTCTGGAATAAATATATGCAACATTCCGTACTTCAACCTGCAGCAATACATCCGGTTTATGAACATCAACCTTAAGGTCCTGATAGCAATTTAATAAATCAGCACCTAAATCACAATTTAACTCCATTGAAGTTTTAGGGAAAGATTTGTTGTTTCTTCTTGCGTTAACCTTAAATGTGAAATTTTTGTCAGGATATTCTTCCCCAATATATTCACACACCGCTTTTGATATGCTTTCATATGTCAAATCCTCAACGACACGAACCGGACAAATTCCTACAATACCAAATACAGTGCCAAGGGCCTGCATAACATCATCAAAATCATAATCCGAAAACGCTTCTACAAAAATACGCCCATATTCACGACGAACCTCAAACTTACCATGTGGCTTCAGGCGTGCGCGCATACGTTTGCACATCATTTCTTCGAATACGTAACGATTCTTGCCTTTTGTGCCAATTTCCGCATATTTAATCAATAAAATCTTGTAATCCATTGTAAACCTCTTTCAAACGTTATTTACGAACATATCTGCGAAGCATTGGCAGCAACTGACCAATTACCTCGATTGCATAATCAACCTGTTCCATCGTATTGTTTTCGCAAAAGCTGAAACGAAGCGTCGATTCGAGTCGCTCCTTCGGTAATCCAATCGCCTGTAATACATTGCTGATATGTGGCTTATTGGATGAACAGGCAGACCCTGCTGAAACATAAATCTCTCGCTCTTCTAAAGCATGAAGCATAACCTCACTTCGAACACCGGTAAAACTGATACTTGCAATATGAGGTGCCTCACCGGAATTGCTGTACACACCATCAAATGCTGTAACCTTATCAATAAAAGCCTGCTTTAGAATACGCATTTTATCCATCTTAGCATCATGGTTCTCATACATGAGTTTTGTAGCAAGACCCATGCCGGCAATTGCAGGAACATTTTCTGTACCTGACCGCATCTCCTTCTGTTGCCCGCCACCATAAATAATCGGACGAAGTAAAACCTTATCTCTTATATACAGTGCACCGGATCCTTTTGGACCATGAATCTTGTGTCCGCTGACCGACAGCATATCAATGCCCAGCTTTTTC
>CALYVE010000289.1 GCA_945492935.1 uncultured Lachnospiraceae bacterium | reverse complement strand
ATGTTTCCCAATCCGTTCCCATCTTAAGCTTTGTATCCTGCAGGTAACGAATCCAACCTGCAGTAGGAGCAGATATGCAGACAATCATCTTACGCTCTTCATCAGCCTTCGCATCAAATGTAACACGATATTTACTACCCTTGCGCATCGGAAGCAATGGCTGTACTAACTGAATGGAGTAATCAACAGTACCCTTATCCTGTGTTTCAATAATCATTACATTGTCTTCTATCTTCGCTGAACCAATACCACCATTGAAGGTAAGGAAATACCAAAGCTCTTCATCATCCAGTGGCTCCTGTTCAAAGTTTCCATTATAAATTAAGTTGCCGTCTTCTGTAGGCTCACGGAAGACCTTCTCCGGCTTCTTAACATTTGTATCATAGCTCGGCTTCTGATAAACACGTACATAATCAATCAAAAATTCTGCGTTATCAAAATCAGTTGTATCATCAGGATTACCCGGCCAGGTTCCACCGACTGCAAGGTTCATTTGAATGTAGAATGTCTGATCAAATGGTGCCGGATACGGCTTGTCATCTTCGCCCTGAACCGCTGTAAACCAGTCATTTACTGTATGATACAAATTGCCATCGATATACCAACGGAATTCACCCGGCTCCCATTCAACAGAATACTCATGGAAATCCTCTGCAAACGTAGTGCCCTCCAATGTATATGTACCCTGCTGCTCGCCATGCGGCTCACCGTAATGAAGTGTGCCATAAGCAATTTCCGTCTGGTGCCCTAATGTTTCCATAATGTCAATCTCACCGCACTTTGGCCATTGACCATATTTTTCTTCCTCTGTAGGCATCATCCAAAGAGCCGGCCAGAGACCCTGTCCTTCAGGCACCTTTGCACGAATCACAACCTTACCATATAAGAAATCAGACTTATTCTGTCCTTTAATTTTGCCGGATGTGTAGTAATCCTTACCATTCTCTGTCTGTGTCTTAATAGCCTTTAAAGTCAAATATCCATCTTTTACAAAAACATTATCTGTTGAAGTTGTGTACTCCTGAAGTTCGTTGTTTGTCCAACCCGGTTCGTGAGGATCATAACTCCAAATTGTTTCATCCAACGCATCTCCGGAGAACTCATCATGCCAAAGCAAATTATAGCCTTCGATTTCCGGGACCTCAATTACTTCCTCTGTTGTTATTTCCTCTGTTGTTATTTCCTCTGTTACTGTTTCTGTCGTAGTATCTTCTGATTTTTTTCCACAAGCGGTTACCATTGTAAGTGTTGCTGCCATCGCACAGCCAAACAATAGCCATTTCCTTGTCTTTCTCATAATATTTCCTCCCCTATTTCATTATAAACACTTAATTAATTCGTTGCGAATACCATCAAGTCTTTCATCCGTGAATCCGAAATCCATGCCTTTATATGTCCAGATTGCTCGACCAAAGCCATGTCTGTCAAAAGCATCATGGATGTCTCTTAACCAGGCAAGCGTTGACTCAGGATCCACGCAATCAATAACTCCATATTCGCCACAATACATATATACATCTCTCTCTTCTGCTATCTGTACTGCCTCGGCAAACAAATTATCAAAGTAACGTGCATCAATCAGTCCGTCTTCCATTGCCCATGTCGTATTTAAGAAATCCTCGTGAACAGCGGACGCTTTCTCAATGTAAGTTTTCTTATCAACCGGATATTTCATTCGAAAATCCGGTGGCATTGTCGGCATCCAGTATGCACCCTGATGCGTGAAAAACAATGGCTCATAGCAATGTACGTTATATACAATATTTTCATCATATGGCGGATCAATATATTTTACTGTCATGATACTGTTGTTGAAATATGCTCCCAACAAAATCTTAATATCCTTTGAATACTTACGAATCATTGCAACCGTCTTCTTTGCGATTGCCATCCAAGGCGCGTTATCTCTTTCCTCAACAACCTCGTTTAACAGTTCAAATGCAAGTCTTGAATCATACTTTGCATATCGCTTTGCAAGTTCTTCCCAAAGCTCCATGAACATTTTTATCTTGTCTTCCTTATAAAAAAATGCTTGTCCCGAACCGCCATCAGCATCAAACGAGTATCCGGCCGCAGAATGCAAATCCAATATCATATTTAGTCCAGCTTCCTCACACCATGCAAGACAATTATCAATATATTGATAATTCTCTTCAATGATCTGACCGTCCTCTGTCTGAAGCAGCTTGTAATCAATCGGAAGCCGAATATGATCAATTCCCCATGCCGCAGCAGTTTTTACATCATCCTTACAAATAAATGATTCGTAATGCTCCTTTGTATGAACGCATTGTGATAGCCAACCACCCAGGTTCACTCCTTTTTCGTAACCAATCCATTTTTTCATATAAAATCCTTTCCGGCTCATTTGCCATCGTTTGTCTTTTTATTCTTCTATGCCAAAAATACCATAATTTTGCGAAAGGTTTATATCACTTATTTTAGATTTGTGTTAATTTTTTGTTCTGTTTTATTCCACCTTTGAATCTCTTTAGATGAATTTGTGATTGCCCTGCCGGCAGGGCCCTGCGCCACACGGCCGCGGTATATACAAAAAAACGAGCAGCAATGCGCTACTCGTTTTATGTATCATAAAATA
>CALYVE010000288.1 GCA_945492935.1 uncultured Lachnospiraceae bacterium | reverse complement strand
TTGATTATATGATGGAGAAACGCAGATCCTGGTTTGCTATCAGCTGGAATATTGAGATTAAGCGCTATCCAAAGATGTTCGAAGATATTGTAATAAAGACATGGCCATATGATTTTTCTGCAATTATGGGCTTTCGAAATGTTATAATCGAGGACAGCGATGGCAATGTTATGATATGTGCTGATTCGATATGGTCGCTTGTTGATTTAAATACAGGAAGACCGGCAAGGATAAATGAAGAGGACCGCCATGGCTATGATCCGGAACCAAGATTTCCGATGAAGGAAGTACCTCGAAAGATTGCCATACCGTCAGAAACTGCTCCGCAGGAAGCATATTGTGTAAGCAAATCCGATATCGATTACAATGGGCATATGAGTAATGCAGAGTATATCCGGATGGCAGATGAATTTTTGGAAATGGGTGTAAAACCAAAGCAGATTCGTGTTGAATACAAAAATCAATCGCAGTACAAGGAAATTCTTATTCCGTATGTAAGCAGAAAACCTGAGTGCGTGGTAGTTTGCATAAAGGGCAAGGAAAAAGATGATATTAAAGCAGTTGTCGAGTTTCGATTATAACATGAGAATAAGCATCTTCTTTGGAAGCAATTTGATGGGAGGCATGTCATATGGACAAGAATCAGATATTAGATTTCATACCTGATATGATACAGCAGGCAAAACATGCGAGAACACGTGCGTATGCGCCGTATTCTAACTATACCGTCGGGGCAGCACTTTTGACGATGGACGATGTGATAATCACAGGCTGTAACGTTGAAAATGCAGCATATTCGCCCGGCAATTGCGCAGAGCGAACCGCTGTTTTTAAAGCTGTAAGTGAAGGCTACAGGCAGTTTAAAGCGATAGCGATTGTTGCGGGGGAGGCAGCTTTGGAAGGAACGGAAGCATACCCGTCACCATGCGGTGTCTGCAGACAGGTTCTGCGCGAGTTTGTAAATCCAAAAGATTTTATGATCGTACTTGCGAAGAGTGTAGAGGATTATAAGCTTTTTACATTGGAGGAATTGCTTCCGATAAGCTTTGGTCCGGAATATTTGAATTAGAATGTTATTTTGGAGGAAAAACACTTGAATAATATTGAACAACTAAAAGGCTATACAATTCTTTCGAAACAAGAATTAAAGGAAGTAAATGGTGTAGGATACATCTTGTCACATAATAAGACAAAGGCAAGAGTGTCTCTCGTATTAAACGATGATAACAATAAGGTATTTACAATCGGATTTCGTACACCGCCTTCGGATGATACGGGTGTTCCTCATATTATGGAGCACTCTGTTTTGTGTGGCTCAAAAAATTTTCCTGTAAAGGACCCGTTTGTTGAGCTGTGTAAAGGATCTCTTAATACCTTTTTGAATGCTATGACCTATTCAGATAAGACGGTTTATCCGGTGGCAAGCTTAAATAAAAAGGATTTTCACAATCTGTTGCATGTCTATATGGATGCAGTTTTTTATCCGAATATTTATTCGAAGGAAGAAATCATGATGCAGGAAGGCTGGCATTATGAGGTTGATGAGGAGACGGGCGAGCTTAAATATAATGGTGTTGTTTACAATGAGATGAAGGGTGCATTTTCGTCTGCAGAGCAACAGCTTTATCGAATGATTGAAAAGTCTGTCCTTCCGAACACTGCTTATGGATTTGAGTCAGGCGGAGACCCTGTTGCGATACCAAAGCTTACGCAGGAAGCATTTCTTGATTTTCACAAGAAATATTATCATCCAAGTAACAGCTACATTTATATGTATGGTGATATGGATGCGGAAGCAGAGCTTGCTTTTATTGATGAGGAATATTTGTCAAATTATGAATATTTAAAGGTTGATTCAGAGCTTACCTTTGAGAAACCGTTTGAAAAGCCTGTTCATTGCAAGGAATATTATTCTCTTGCAGATGCGGATGATCCAAAAGACAATACATTTTTAACATACAATGTTTCCGTTGGTCATGCGACGGACAAAAAGCTTTGTATGGCAATTTCCGTACTTGAATACGCTCTTTTAACTGCACCGGGTGCACCTCTTAAAACAGCATTGATTGATGCGGGGATTGGCAAGGACGTTTATTCTTCCTATGACGACTGTATTATGCAACCGGTATTCTCAATTATTGCAAAGAATGCCAATGAAGAGGATGAGGCTCGTTTTATCAGCATTATTAATGAGGAGTTAACAAAGCTTATTGAAGGTGGCATTCATAAGCGTTCCATTCTTGCGGCAATCAATAATTTTGAGTTCAAGCATAAGGAAGGTAATTTCGGCCGGTTCCCTAAGGGGCTTATGCTAGGTCTAAATGCATTTACAACCTGGTTATATGATGATTCTGCAGCACTTGATTTATTCTCGATGAATGATGTATTTGATGAGTTGAAGCAGGATTTGGAAAAAGGATATTTTGAGAAGCTTCTAAAAGAAATATTTCTTGATAATAACCATAAATCATATGCAATGCTTGTACCAAAAAAGGGCTTGAATGCAGAAAACGAACAAAAAACAGCAGATGAGCTTGCAGCATACAAGGCAACGCTTTCTGCGGAAGAACTTGAAACAATCAAAAAGAAAGCCGAGCATCTGAAAAAATACCAAAGTGAGC
>CALYVE010000287.1 GCA_945492935.1 uncultured Lachnospiraceae bacterium | reverse complement strand
CAAAACGCATGACGGAAACCCCATCACCCTTTTCAAGACCAAGAAATGTTGTAAATAGGACAATCACATACACATCGTCGACCGATGCACCTGCAAGAATAAGCTGTGGGATACCTTCCTTTGTACCATAACCCTCTTCCATAAGCTTTACCATGCGCGGAACAACAACGGCCGGAGAAACCGCTGCCAATACTGTGCCCATTATCGCCGCCTCAAGCAAACTTATATGGAGTACTGCCGGCGCAAGCAAAAGCATACCAAGAAGTTCAAAGGTCGCCGGCACAAAACACATCATAATTGCAGGACGACCGATTTTCTTGAGCCCCGACACATCAAGGCTAAGTCCTGCTCTTGTAAGAATGATTATAAGTGCTATTTTGCGAAGCTCAGCTGAAATATTTAGAATGGATGGATCAATAAAGTCAAGCACATGCGGTCCAAGCACAATTCCGGTTGCAAGCATTCCAATAAGTGCAGGAAGCTTACATTTGCGGCATACCCATCCGAGCGTCATTCCAATTATTAAAATCAAAGCAATACTAAACAGCATTTGTTTTCCTCCGAATTCGAATTCAAAATTATTTTTATTGCCCCGCACCATAAATGTATAAGCAGTAAGAATTGCTTTGTCAGCAGTTCCTTGATTCCACCGCCGGCAAGGCCCCGCGCCACAAGACCGCGGTAAAGATTCCACTGCCGGCAAGGCCCCGCGCCACAAGGTCGCGGTAAAAAAAGCTGACAACTTCCGCGTTTTTATTATCGCAGAAGTCATCAGCTTTCTCAAGCGGTTTAAGTACAAAATACTAAGGGAGAACATCATTCCCTAAAAGAATATCAAATTCTGTGAAATTAATTTCCTACACCCCAGGATGTAAAGTCTTCCCAAAAGTCACCACCTGTAAAATAATCGTATGTATCAGAAACGCCGGATGTAAAATCTGACCACGCCTCGCCACTTGATACATAGTCGTATGCATCCGTTGCAATGTTTTGAACATCATTCCATGCCTCTCCGCTTGCTACATAATCATATGCATCGTAAGCAACTGCCTGTGCATCACTCCACGCTTCTCCACTTGTTACATAATTAACAGCACTATTAATGTCGGAAGACATTTGACCACTTATCACATAATCAGCTGCTGCCTGTCCATATTGATAAATTGCAGAATTACTCATATCAGCTGATAGAACAAGCGAGGCACCTCCTGCACCAAGACCAATTCCTGTATTAACAACAATTTGTCCATCATGCATGTATGCAAATACTCCCTCGCCAACATCCCCGGCACTTACTGTCGCACCTGCTGATATATCAATACCTGCTATACTAATTCCTGCTGATCCTGTACCCGTTAAAATTGCAGCATCAGCCACCTCGCCAACGAAGAAGTGAGGATTAAAATGTCCATCCTGATCAAGCAGACCAAAATCCACACCCGCACCTGCTTCAGCAGAACAAAGTGTAACACCTTCTGTAGTGAAGAAATTAAGGAAATCGAATCCATAACGTTGAGTGTCTGTATAACTAAATGCCGTAGCAGAACCATATGCCCCTGCTCCTGTTTCTGTCCATGTGTTACCGGCACCTCCATGAATCACAATATCTCCAATTCGAATGTCATACTGTCCCTGATGAAAATCATTAAAATTAATTGTTGCTATATCATGAAGCTCAATAAACTCCCCATCAAGATAAGCTGCAAACTGCGGATTAATATTACCATCTGCATCAAGAAGTCCGGCCTGTACTAAAGCATCAACATTGTACTCCCCGATTGTTAATGTATTGTTACCCGAAAGCCAATCCAGGAAATTAAAGTTTCCATCTAAAGAGAACACGGAGCCTTCACCGGAGAAAAATGCAAACGCTTCCGGATTAAAGTTTCCATTCTCGTCAAAAAGCTGTGCATAGCCGTCTGAATAGAAATTTTCAAAGTTAAAGAGTGACTCTGTAAGATCAACACCAATTGCTCCACCTAAACCTTCAAACTCAATCAATTCAAACTCCGGAAGACCAATCAATCCCTCAATCAATCCCGTATAGGCCTCAATCCAGCCATTTACACCATCAATAAATCCCGTAATGCCATCAACAGCCCCCTGAACAATCTGGTCAATGATAAACTGTAGAACTTCACCCTGAATTGCTGCCTCTGTAAAAAGATATTGTCTGCCTATACGTGTAAGGGCCTCTGACAACGCATCAACTTTCATTTTGTGCTTCTGCAATCTTCCCTCAATTGCAAGAATATTTGCACCAACTGCTGCAAGACCAATCGGTCCAAGTCCTGCCGCAACTGCAGCTACCTTCAACTGTGTCGCAGTAATACTCGCTGCAACATCATCTAAGCGTGTAGCTTGCGCTTTTAAGTTGTCCGGAATAACATAAAACTCTGCCATACCTACATCCTCCATCTATACAACAGAAAATACGTTCAAATTACTTCTGTATAGAATATTATCACAAGCACACAAATACCAGTTTTTTTCTTGACGAACGACCAGTTTTATCGGATGAATAACCAGTTTCCTTTGATGAATGACCAGTTTTTTAGAAGAAAATCAAAAATAATTTTTTATTGATTTGATAGACGGAAATCTTCTTATAAGCCCGCGCAAGTGTTT
>CALYVE010000286.1 GCA_945492935.1 uncultured Lachnospiraceae bacterium | reverse complement strand
GCAACAACAACCGAGGTTGCAGTCGCAATAATATTAAACATGAGAATGATAAACATCATCATCTGGTTTGCATTTCCAACCGCACCAACTGCCGTGTCTGAATAATGACTAAGCATCAGTGTATCTACATTATTCAGAAGAATATTGAGAAATAATTCAAAAAACATCGGGAGTGACAGTAAATAAAGCGGTGTCTTCTCATTTATGTCTATGACCTTCTTTTTTCTTTCCAAACTAATCTTCTTCTATACAAAACAACAACTTGCAACGGTTGCCATTATAACACTGAAATAAACAAAGTAAAGATGTATAAATGTAAAAACAAAATATATCAATAATCAAGCAATTATTAGGTATTTTAGCATTGAATAATGTCATATTCAATGCTAAAATATTATTGGGTTATTGCTACAAAAATCGTTTATGAAGGTTGAGGATGTAATGGGGGTATTTTCAAAAATTATATCTATTCTTAATCAGGATGTTCATGATGAGAATGAGGCAAAAAAGCGCACAGTCATTATGCGTTATTTTCTGTGTCTTTTTAGCCTTTATTTTTTATCGCTCACAATTGTAACAGGTATTTTGAGGGCACCGCTGCTTCCATTTGTCTGTGGTATTCTTTTTTTTCTGCATCTTGGTTTACTTCGTTGTACATATATGAATCGAACAAAACTTGTTGTATTTACAGTCCAGATGGTCACTTACCTGTGGATTGTTTCTTATGTTGTGCTATTTGGCTGGAATTGCGGTACACAGCATTTCTTATTCGTATTGCTGCTTCTTAGCTTCTTTTCCGGATATTACTCTAGCAAAACAAACGTCATTCTGGCACTGTTTTATTGCCTGTCCAGACTTGTAATGTACACCCACTGTCAAAATGCCGACCCAATTTATCCGCTAAATTTTACGATTAGCGCTATTTTCCAAGTATTAAACACATTTACTATTTTTGCGGCTCTTACACTCATGATTTATGTATTTAGCAAGGAGTCCATCGAGACCGAGAAGAAGCTGGTATCCTACAACGAGAAGATTCAGGAGCTCGCCTCAAAGGATCCGCTTACGAAGCTTCGCAACCGCCGTTCCATGCTTGAATACATCAATCATAAGATTGAAACAACAGGCAACAGCGCATCATTTTGTCTCTGCCTGTCTGATATCGACTTTTTCAAAAAGGTTAATGACACCTATGGACATGCGGCCGGTGATGCGGTACTCCGCGCCGTATCCGCCATTCTCTCTGATTTCATGAAAAATCGGGGAACCGTTTCCCGTTGGGGCGGAGAGGAGTTTCTTTTCTACTTCAAGGAAGATAACGGAGATATCGTTTTCGGTGAGCTCGAGAAATTACGTTCTCTTCTATCGAAAACGAGCATTGAATACAATGGCAATTCAATTCCTGTCACAATGACATTCGGTCTTCAGGAATATGATTCCAATCAACCGCTTGATTACACAATCAATCATGCAGATAAAAAGCTTTATCAAGGTAAACAAACCGGCAGAAACAAAGTCATTTTCTAAATTTTCCTTATGCATTTGAACACAAAAAATGTACCCTCCGTTTTAAAGAAGGGTACATTTTTTATTTGCTGTCTTGATTTCTTTTTGCGCACAGCTTACCACATGATGTGCAATTGCCTCCACAGGTAGGCGGCATTCCATTCTTTGTACGTTTCACCATTCGGTAAAGAATGAATCCTACAATCATAACCAGAATAAATAATACAATCCACGAAGCCGCATTCATAATCAAATCTCCTATCTGGCGATTTATCAAAACAGATCCAAGACTATCCATTGTCGCAAGGAATCCTCTTGATGCATGTTATGATAACTTTTCATCATAATGTGCTCTTTCACCACCGATATACTTCGCCCTTGTTCTTGCACAAACAAGATGAGCCTTACCAATCGTGTTGACCGCCAAACGAACCGGAACAGCTACGTCTTTCAGATGCATACCAATTAATGTATCACCGATATCCATACCAGCCTCTGCCTTTATATGCTCAACTGCTACCGGGCATTCAAAATGTTCGTAGGCCTTTGTTGCAAAGGATCCGCCTGCCTTCGGCTGCGGCACAACATTTACGATATCAATTCCCCGTTCTTTTGCAAGCTTCTTCTCGATAATAATCGCCCGATTAAGGTGCTCGCAACACTGTGCTGCCAGGTAAACCTTCGCCTCCTTTGCAGCAGTCCAAATGCCCATAAATACGTCTTCTGCAAGCTCAGGCTTTGATGCAGAGCCAATCTTTTCCCCCGATACCTCGCTCGTGGAACATCCAACAACAAGCACATCGCCTGCTGATAGTTTTCCAATTGCAATTAATTCCTTCGTTGCATGATAGCTTTGTTCATATAGATTAAGAACCATGATAAACCTCCTCGTAACTACTACGAACTATTATGATACGCAAAAGAATTCAAGTCAAGTATTCGTGTGAAGGCTTAGGTAAGGTAATATTTACCTTATACAGACCATTTTTGTTACAGTAAATGTATATGCTTTTCACACCGTTAATCTTAAATCTTGCTTCAGCACTGCCTTCCAGATGCAACAACACAGTGTGATATCCGGATAGCCCTTTCCAGTTTCCCTTAGTTAAAGATATTGTTGGGTATCTCAAGATGTGTCATTCGAT
>CALYVE010000285.1 GCA_945492935.1 uncultured Lachnospiraceae bacterium | reverse complement strand
TGCTCAAACATTTGCCAAAAAACTCCTGTCATCATATTGACTTTTAAAAATGAAACTTATATTATAGTATCATACATAAATATTAAATGTAAATAAGGAGGTTATGGGATGATCGCAGTAAAGATTTCTCTCAATTCCATCGATAAGGTTAAGAGCTTTGTAAATGATATCAGCGGCTTTAACGCTGAATTTGATTTAGTATCAGGTAGATATGTTATTGATGCAAAGTCAATTATGGGTATTTTCAGCTTAGACATTTCTAAGCCAATTGATCTCAATATTCACACAGATGATGACGAAGAGATTATGGAAGCTATCAAGCCATATCTTGCTGAATAATCTGATGCATATAAAAAAGGACTGAACTAATTTCAGTCCTTTTTTATATGCATCTTTTAATCCTGCAAATATTGAATCATACCGGGTCCAAGCATATCGTTTGGTCTTGCAATAAAACCGTGCTTTTCATAGAATTTTTCTCGTCCCTTTGCGCACATAAGGCAAAGCATCAACGTTGTATTCTCTTCTCGCAGTTCATTTACAAAAGCAATCAGACGCTTAATAAGAAGCGAACCGATATTCTTGCCCTGCATATCCGGAAGAACAATCAAATCCTGAATATAACATACAACGGCTCCATCGCCTACAATTCTTCCCATACCGACAACATTCCCACAATCATCAACCGCTTTTACAAAGAATAAGCTGTTATTGATGACCTGAATCGCCTGATTTTCACTTAATTTTCTCCACTGAACAGCCGCGCGAAGCTTCAAATATTCTTCTGTGGAAATTGAATTTTCAACTAAAGTAATCATAATAAATCCTTATATCAGATACGCATTGATAACCCTTTTTCGGCTAAATAATGCTTTAAGTCCATAATCTCTAATTCTTTGTAGTGGAACAAAGAAGCGGCAAGTGCTGCATCTGCCTTTCCTTCTGTAAGTGCATCATAAAAATGATCCTTTGTACCCGCACCACCGGACGCAATAACAGGCACCGAGA
This sequence comes from uncultured Lachnospiraceae bacterium, assembly GCA_945492935.1. Classification (GTDB taxonomy): domain Bacteria; phylum Bacillota; class Clostridia; order Lachnospirales; family Lachnospiraceae; genus Coprococcus_C. Next base: position 1,663 of record CALYVE010000285.1, on the reverse strand, counting down.
CATTCTCGGAAATTATACGTGTAAGCTCTACGTCATAGCCTGCCTTCGTACCATCACAATCCATACTTGTAAGAAGAATCTCACCTGCTCCAAGCTTATCGCCCTGCATGGCCCACTCAACAGCATCTATACCTGTGTCAATACGTCCTCCGTGCTTAAAAATATTCCAGCCAGAGCCGTCCGGTCTTCTTCGTGCATCAATTGCAAGCACAACGCACTGGCTGCCGAATTTGTCCGCTGCATCACTGATCAATCTTGGATTATCGATGGCAGCTGAGTTCACAGAAATCTTGTCTGCTCCCTCTCTTAAAATTGCTTTAAAATCGTCCGTTGTACGTATGCCGCCCCCGACCGTAAATGGAATAAATACCGTCTCTGCAACTCTGCGTACCATATCAATCATAATATTACGGGCATCAGAAGATGCTGTAATATCAAGGAATACAAGTTCATCCGCACCGGCCTTGTCATATGCAGCGCCTACAGCAACAGGGTCACCGGCATCTTTTAAATTCACAAAATTAATGCCCTTCACAACACGTCCGTCTTTTACATCCAGACAAGGGATAATTCTCTTTGTATGCATAGCCTACTCCTCTATAACTCGATAAAGTTCTTCAAAATCTGCAAACCAACTGTCGAACTCTTCTCAGGGTGGAACTGGCATGCAAATACATTATCACGTTCTACCGCAGCATGAATATCTACAGAAAAATGTGTAGTTGCTGCAACATCTTCAATATTTTTCGATCTTAAATAATAAGAATGCACAAAATAAACATAAGAATCCTGCTCAATTCCGGCAAATAATCGTTTGCCCTCTGTAAGCTTGAGCGAATTCCATCCGATTTGAGGAATCTTAAGCCCCGGTGCATCAGGTATACGAACAATCTCACCATCCAAAATGCCAAGACCGGTTGCCCCTTTACATTCCTCGCTTGTCTTATATAACAGCTGAAGACCGAGACAAATCCCAAGAAATGGTGTACCCGCATCTATGACATCATAGATGACCTGATCAAGCTTGTATGCCCGAATTCTATCCATAGCATCACCAAAAGCTCCTACGCCCGGCAAAATCACCTTGTCACTTGCCAAAATCACATCGCGGTCGCGTGTGATAACAGCCTCTTCTCCAAGAAATGCAAGTGCCTTCTCAACGCTCTTAATATTTCCTGCATCATAATCCAGTATTGAAATCATCAGTCTATTCTCCCTGTACTTTATCATTGTCGACCAAAACGACACTTGAATATTCTAATAATAATGTAGAATACTGCTTGCCTTCCAAAACAGAAAGCGCGTATGCCTGTTCCTCTGTCATATGATAAGTGTCCTCTAGTGCTGCAACAATTTTAGCACGGCAGACATTTATATCGTCAACAATATTAAGCTCAACAGCTTCCTCGTAATGCTCATCATACTTCTGTATTCCGCGAATCAGCGCATCCAGCGCAACATCCGGTCGTCCAAGCTGTATGTTATTCTCGTAAGATTCATACAAGCGTTCTACATACATAACTGTATAAATCCGATCACGTAAGTCCTCATCCTTCGGCTTAACCTCAACACCTGATACTTCATCATAAGCAAGTCTGTATCGCTGTCTGTCAAAATAATCCTCAGCACGCTTGATAACCTGATTATAACTAAATATCTTTGT
>CALYVE010000284.1 GCA_945492935.1 uncultured Lachnospiraceae bacterium | reverse complement strand
ACAGATGTCGAGAAGCAGGTGGGACAGCAGTTTGACAGCAGATTCTAGCTAAAAAGTATTGAGGCAGTGCAAAGTACTTTCTATTGCAGATTTGACCACTTTTTCATATAATGTAGTGGGAGGCGAGAACCTTGGATTATAATGAGATATTAAGTCAATTAGATAACCTATATAACACAGGACGTATGGAGGATGCAGGGGCATTTCTGGAGGAACAATATGCACTCGCGGTATCTTCCGGAGAACCGGAGATTGCATTAGGAATATTGAATGAACAAATCGGTTATTATCGAGTGACTACACAGTATGAAAAGGCGCTTGTTGTTATTTCTGATATACACTCCTTGATTGAACAGATGAAGTTGACCGGTACGATTGAGGAGGGAACATCGCTTCTTAACATTGCAACGATATACCGTGCGATGGGAAAACTTGACGAGGCTGAAAAATGCTATAAACAGGTCGAAGTGATATATGCGAATAAACTGGATGTAAATGATTACCGTATTGCAGGTCTTTACAACAACATGAGCCTTATGTACATGGAAAAGGGCGATTGTGCATCTTCCGTCGCATGCCTGAAAAAGGCACTTCCGATTATTTCGAATATACCGGATGGCAGTATTGAACTGGCTGTTACACATACGAATCTTGGACAGGCATATTGCAGGCTGGAGGACTATGAGAATGCCAAAGCTTCACTCGATACGGCAGAAGCTTTGTTTATACAGACAAATCCAAAGGATGTGCACTACAGTGGATGTGCGACTGCACAAGGATATTTGTATTTACAGCTTAAGGATTATGACAAGGCAGTTGCTTACTATGAGAAAGCGTTAGCAAGCGTTTATCAATGCTTTGGATTAACTGCGAACTTTAAAGATATCCAAAAGGATTTACGAACGGCGTATAAGCTTCGCGGGGACAAGGAATATTCATCAATGCTTGATGTGTGCGAAGCCTATTATGAGACATATGGCAGACCGATGATTCATGAGCATTTTGCAGACTATGAAGATGTCATTGCAGTCGGACTTTGTGGCGAGGGCTCTGAATGCTTTGGAATGGAAGATGCCATTTCAATGGATCATGACTGTGGTCCGGGATTTTCAATGTGGGTATCAGAAGAAATCTATGACAAAATCGGAGAGAAGCTGGAAGAGGCCTACAAAGAACTGCCGCAAGTATTTGCGGGGTATATTCGTATGGATTCGGCTATGGGAAAAGGACGATGCGGAGTTTGTACGATTGATGGTTTTTTCAAGAGGGTGCTTGGAGGCAGGGATATCCCGCAGACAGAGGCTGAATGGTTGTCTGTCGATGAAGCTGCACTTGCTACAGCAACAAACGGTCGTGTCTTTGTTGATATGGAAGGCACGTTCAGCAGTATTCGTTCCAAGCTGCTTGCGTATTATCCGCGCAAGGTCTGGATTGAAAAATTATCACGAGAGCTTATGTATGCGGCGCAGACCGGACAGTATAATTATGGACGTTCAATGGCTCGTGGTGAGTATGTGACAGCACGGATTGCGCTTAGCGAATATATGAAGAGCATTATGCATGTCGTTTATCTTTGCAATGAGACATATATGCCGTATTACAAATGGCAGCATCCGATGCTGAAGAAACTATCGGTGCTTCCGGAAATTCCGTTTATTCTCGAAGCAATTAATGATATGCCGCAACAAAGAGAAGCCTGGGAGAATTACATTTATGATGGAAATCCGAATCCGAAGGATATGATTGCCCAGACAATAGAGATTATTGCAAATATGGTTACGCAGACCTTGAAGAAAATGAAGCTTACAACGAGTAATGATTTATATTTAGAGGTTCAGGGACGGGAGGTTTTAACACATATGGATGACAAAGAAAAATTAATTGAGCAGATTGTAGAATTTGAGTGGTATGAGTTTGATTTAGTAAAAAACGAAGGCGGAAGAGCAAGCTGCCAGGAGGACTGGGATACGTTTTCGATTATGCGAAAGAGCCAGTATCTTACGTGGACGGAAGATATGCTTCATGAGTATCTTTGGCATTTGGATGATTCCCTTAAGCACGGCCGTAATCTGATTACTGAAAAATATGGACGCATGATGGCGAGCACGGCACCGGATAGGTATGATGAGATAAAGGATGAATTTCCTGTTTTAAGTGAGCAGCGCATTTCGATTATGGAGCAAATAATCAGTATTCAGGTTGAGTGGATGGAAGCGTTTGCAAAGCAGTATCCAAAGCTTGCCGGAAATGCAAGAATCATTCATACATCGGAAGATACACCGTATAATACGTCGTACGAAACGTATCTTCGAGGGGAACTTGGAACTTATTCGGAAGAGCTTATGAAGTTGTACGGAGAATTTATTGTTTCCCTTGCAAAAAATAATCAGAATCTTGCATATTTGACAATGCAGAATACGGCAAAGCTATATGGCTATAACAGTCTGGAAGATGCGGAGAAGGCATTATAGTTTTTATTCTATACAGAAACGGAGGATGTTATGAAAAAAAGAGTAGCAGAAATAATGTATATTGTTGAGTCGGAGCGTAAGGCTTTTTTGGAGGGCGCTCTTAATCTGGATGATGAGACTGCAAAAACACTTTGGATGTGCGGAGTTCGAAATCAGCAGTATTTTGCATTAAATGATTTGATTTTTATGACTTTTGAATATCGTGGTT
>CALYVE010000283.1 GCA_945492935.1 uncultured Lachnospiraceae bacterium | reverse complement strand
TATAGCGATCGCAAGAATATAGAATATAGCGATCTTGGTAGCGGTCGCTTCATTGACCAGCTTCCAATCCCTCTTTGTAAAATGTTTATCAAAGAAATTTTCGATGGAAAGTCACCGGATGAATTTGATGAGGAAACTTTGACAACGATTAACAAGTTTTTTGAGAACAGCCTTAACGTGTCAGAGACATCCAGACAGCTTTATATCCATCGTAATACTCTTGTATACAGATTGGATAAACTCCAGAAGAGTACAGGACTTGATCTTCGCGTGTTTGAGGATGCGATTACCTTCAAAATTGCTCTTATGGTTGTAAAATATATGAAGTATATGGAGACACTAGATTACTAAATTAGGAGAATCATATGATATCGGTAGAACATGTAAATTACAAATATCCTGCGGGCAAAACAAATGCGCTTAAGGATATTAATTTCAAAATCGAGGATGGAGAATTTGTATTTATTGTTGGAACGAGTGGTTCCGGTAAAACATCTTTGATCAAGCTGTTACTTAAAGAAATGGAGCCTACTTCAGGCAAGATTTCTGTGGCCGGAATTGATTATAGCAAGCTTAAGAGAAAACACATTCCAAAGCTTCGCCGTCGTATTGGCGTTGTATTTCAGAATTTCCGTTTGTTAAAGGATCGTACGGTTTATGAAAATGTAGCGTTTGCGCAACGTGTTGTTGAAACTCCAACACGTTACATCCGACGACAGGTACCTGCAATGCTTACATTGGTTGGACTTGCTGATAAGTACAAGTCGAACCCGAAGCAGTTATCGGGCGGTGAGCAGCAGAGAGTTGCACTTGCCAGAGCACTTGTTAATAAACCTGAAATTTTACTTGCCGATGAGCCAACGGGTAACTTGGATCCTAAAAATTCATGGGAAATTATGCGACTGTTAGAGGATGTTAACAAGAAGGGTACAACGGTTGTTGTCGTTACGCATAATCGTGAGATTGTTAATATGATGCAGAAGCGTGTTATTACCTTGAAAAAGGGTGAGATTATTAGTGATGAGCAAAAAGGTGGGTATATAGATGAGGATTAGTTCGTTTTTTTATAGTATAAGACAAGGTCTTAAAAATATTCGACGTAACTTGTTATTCTCGCTTGCGTCAATCGGAACAATTGTTTCATGTTTGTTCCTGTTCGGTATATTTTATTGCATCATCGTTAATTTTAGAACTGCAATGAAGAATATGGAGAATACTGTTACAATTTCTGTGTTCTTTGATGAGGGTATTTCCGAAGACAATATCCGAATGATCGGTGAGCAGATTCGTCTTCGCGATGAAGTGAATACTATGGATTATATCTCTCCGGAGCAGGCTTGGGAAGAATATGCTAAGTCGCATTATGAAGATGATTATGAAGCAGCTATGGCAGCTTTTGAAGGCGATAACCCATTGAAGGATAGTGCATCCTACAAGATTACACTTAAGAATCTGGATAAACAGACAGAATTTGTGAAATACTTAAATGAGCTTAAGGGTGTGCGCCGTATCCGTACTTCGGAAGTTACAGCGAATGGTATCGCTGCGCTTAACAGCATTGTTACATATGCGTCAATCGGCATCGTAGTCATTTTGCTGTTAGTATCAATCTTCCTGATTAGTAATACAATCACAATCGGTATTACTGTCCGTAAAGAAGAGATTGGTATTATGAAATTAATTGGTGCAACAAACTTCTTTGTTCGAGCACCGTTCATAGTTGAAGGTATCGTTATCGGCCTGGTAGGATCCTTGATTCCACTTGTGCTTGTATATTATATGTATGATACAGTTATGGAATATGTTCTTATGAACTTTAAAATTGTACAGAACTGGTTCAGCTTTGTTCCTGCAAATCAATTGTTTGCAGTGTTAATTCCGATTTCCGCAGGTATCGGTGTTGGACTCGGTTTGATTGGTAGTATTTTGACAACTCGAAAACATTTAAAAGTGTAACGAAACGGAGGAAAAAACAGTGCGTAAATTTATTAGAGCAGTCGCTGCTTGCGTATTAGTGAGCGCAATGTGTATCACTTCGCATGCGGAGACAATTTCAGGACTTCAGGATGAAAAGTCAGAATTGGAGGACAAAAAGGAGGAAGCGCAGTCCGTTGTTGAACAGTTAAAGACTGAGCAGAATGATATTTTAGCTGCAATCAAAGAACTTGACGACAAGGTGAGCGAATATACTCGACAGATACAGGATCTTGAGGCTCAAAGAGCAGTGTTAGAGGAAGGTATTACTGTAACACAGGAAGAACTTGAAAGTGCTAAAGTGGAGGAGCAGGCACAGTATGAAGCTATGAAGAAGCACATTCAGTATGCCTACGAGTATGGTGAGGGAAGCTACCTTGATACGATTTTCTCGAGTGTTGAGGTTTCGGATATCGTAAATCAGGTTGAATATGCAGAGCAGATATATAAGTATGATTCGAACATGCTTGCAGAGCTTGTAGGTATTAAGACGAGTATTGAGGAAAAACAGGCAAAGCTTGAAAATGACTTACAAGAAGTCAATCGTATTGAAGAGGATGTGCAGGAATCTAAGGATGCCATTGATATTATGATTGAAGGTAAGCGGGCTCAGGTTGAAAACTATGAGAACTCCATTGACAAGCAGGAGAAGTACATCGCTCAGATTAACGCGGATATTGCAGCACTCGATAATCAGATTGCGGCATTAGAGGCGGAATTTGCGAG
>CALYVE010000282.1 GCA_945492935.1 uncultured Lachnospiraceae bacterium | reverse complement strand
TTTAGGTCAATAAACCGATTCCCTGCAACAAAAATATCCCGAATTTTCCGGCCCTTAAAAACACGGAAGCGATTGTCTAATTCAAACGGAGTGCTGACAACGCCAAAATCAATTCGACCGGCCAAAAGATGATCAATTGTAAGAGGTGTTGGTGCATTTGTAACATGAACCTTAATATTCGGATGCATACTATGAAATTTTTCAAGATATGGAAGCAGATAAAACTGTAATGTCATGTCCGAAGCACCAATGCGTATTTCTCCAACATCTAGGTTCAACATCTGTTTTATTTTTTCTTCTCCAAGCTTGATCTGTTCATACCCACGCTTAACATATTCATATAGCATAGAACCTTCTGTAGTAAGTTCTACCCCCTTGGATTTGCGCACAAATAATACCGTTCCAAGCGAATCCTCAAGCGCTTTTACCGCCTGGCTTACGGCCGGCTGTGATAAGCATAATTCCTTTGCAGCCTTTGTAACACTCCCCTGCTTTGCAACGTTATAAAATATTTTGTAATACTCCATACTGATATTCATTGAACACCTCTGATTTGCAAACCGAAATGAAGAAAGCCATGGTTATCCCACAGCTTTCTTATCATTTATTGCATAAATTATACATTAATCACTGCCTTGACACCGAGAATATCTTTGTTCGCCTCAAGAATCGGCGCAATCACTTCTGTCAAAAACTCTGTTGTCTGCTCAGGTGCGCGACCTACAAAATTAATTGGCTCGAGCAATGCAACAATCTCCTCCTTTGACATACCAAAGGCAGGATCTGCTGCAATCAAATCAACAAGGTTGTTCTCTAAACCTTCTCGTTTAACATTTGCACCGGCCTCCATAGAGTACTGACGAATCTTCTCATGTAACTCCTGACGGTTACCGCCGCGCTTTACAGCATCCATCATAATATTCTCTGTCGCCATGAAAGGAATTTCTTTCATAAATCTCTGATAAATAACCTTGTCATAAACAACCAAACCATCTACAACATTAAGATACAAATCCAAAATACCATCTACCGCAAGGAATGCTTCCGGAACGGAAATACGCTTGTTTGCAGAATCGTCCAAGGTTCTCTCAAACCACTGTGTAGCCGCAACAATCGCAGGATTTAATGCATCTACCATAACATAGTTTGCAAGAGAGGCAATTCTCTCACTTCGCATAGGATTGCGCTTGTAAGCCATCGCTGAGGAACCAATCTGATTCTTCTCGAATGGTTCTTCTATTTCTTTTAAGTGCTGCAACAAACGAATATCATTTGAAAACTTATGAGCACTCATGGCAATACCGGAAAGTACATTTAATACTCTTGCATCGACCTTACGGGAATATGTCTGTCCGGAAACCGGATAGCATGCTTCAAATCCCATCTTCTTGGCGATAATACCATCAATCTTGCGAACAGTATCGTGGTCACCGTTAAATAATTCAAGGAAGCTTGCCTGTGTTCCTGTAGTACCCTTCGATCCAAGAAGCTTTTGCTCTTTTATCATATACTCAATATCATTTAAATCCAACAAAAGCTCCTGCATCCAAAGTGTGGCACGCTTGCCAACCGTCGTTGGCTGTGCAGGCTGGAAATGTGTAAATGCAAGTGTCGGCAAATTTTTGTACTTTTCTGCAAATGCAGCAAGCTCGGAAATTACATTAATGAGCTTTTTACGGACAAGCTTGAGTGCCTCCGTCATTACAATAACATCTGTGTTATCACCTACATAACAGCTTGTCGCGCCAAGGTGGATAATACCGGCTGCTTTCGGACACTGCAAACCATAAGCATGCACATGACTCATAACATCATGACGAACAAGTGCTTCCTGCTTCTTTGCATCTTCGTAATTGATATCGTCCATATGCTCTTTTAACTCAGCAATCTGTTCATCTGTAATACGAGGATTTCCATTCACATCCTTTAAGCCTAATTCCTGTTCTGTTTCTGCAAGTGCAATCCAAAGCTTTCTCCATGTACGGAATTTCATGTCCGGAGAAAAAATATACTGCATCTCCTTACTTGCATAACGCTCTGACAATGGGCTTACATACTTATCGTTACTCATCTTCTGTCTCCTTTATTGAATAATAATGTCGCATAAAAAACTATTATTGATTATGCAACATCGAATGCAAACTGTCAAATCATTTATTTTTTCTTATGATATAATTGTTTTTTTATGAATAATAATTTATAATATTAAATGTGTATAATTTATTCAAACATGGGGGTATTATGGAAGAAAAAAGAAGGTACGAACGTTTACCAATCAAATTAATGTTAGAGGTTTCAAATTTGTTTCGTCAGGACGGCATTAGCCTGGACCTGGAAAATACAGAAATTGAAGTTTTCGATATTTCCAAAGCCGGCATCGGTTTTATGTCTGAAGCGAAATTACCGGACAACTATTACTTCAATGCCAGAATTCAGTTTGAAACAAGCGACGAAGTCATTTTAGCCGTAATCAAGATTTTGTATGTATGTCCAATCGGCAATGCCGGTTACCGATATGGTTGTGAATTCATTGGTCTTCCATCCATGTATGACCGCATTTTCGATGATTACAAAACAATTCTTTAAATCAGAAAGAATTTCACTGCCGCAAGACTGCGGCAAATAATCAGAACCACCGGTTTGAGGTGGTTCTTTTTCTTTTATTTCATATATTCTTTTAATGCATCTTCCCAATGTGCAATTGTAAA
>CALYVE010000281.1 GCA_945492935.1 uncultured Lachnospiraceae bacterium | reverse complement strand
TAATTATACTACAATACAGTTGGGTTTTTATAAACGCAACTGTATTTGCTTGTATACCGCGGCCTTGTGGCGCGGGTTCCTGCCGGCAGTGCAGTCAAAAGAATTGCTGATGAAGCAATTCTTTCTGGTTTTTATTGAGCGAAGGATGGCGAAAATAGTATGAAGAGAGCAGATTATATTACGTGGGATCAATATTTTATGGGTATTGCAATTCTGTCAGCAGAGCGTAGCAAGGACCCAGGTACACAGGTAGGAGCGTGTATCGTTGATGCCGACAACCGAATTCTTACAGTCGGTTACAATGGCATGCCTACAGGATGTAATGATGACGAAATGCCTTGGGAACGAGAGGGTGCCAATTTGGAAAGTAAATATTTCTTTGTCTGCCACGCAGAGTTAAATGCAATTCTAAACTATCGCGGTGGCGGTTCACTAAAAGGGGCACGCTGCTACTCCACCTTGTTTCCGTGCAATGAGTGCGCGAAGGCGATTATCCAGAGTGGTATTACAGAGGTTATTTATTTGTCAGACAAATATGCAGATACGGATTCTACCATTGCATCCAAGCATATGTTTGATCTTGCAGGCGTGAAGTACAGGTCATATGTAAATACACATAAGCAAATATCTTTTGAATTATAGTGGAGAGTAACGATGACAGAAGCAAAAACAAAATCTGTAAATATGACATTTCGAGCGCTTTACAGCTATATTATTAATACGAATTACCGAAACGTGTCAGGATATTTTAGTATTTTTATCAGCGTGGCATCACTTGCCTGTGCGTTTATCTTTTGGAATTCCTTTGCGACAGGCACAAAGATTATGCTCATTCTTATTGGGCTTATCTTTACCGTTCTTAATCCGTTAATGCTTGCGTTCAAGGCTTTTAAACAGTTGAAGCTTAGTCCGTCCTATAAAAAACCGATTGAATACACATTTTATGATGATGGAATCAAGGTTTCACAAGGGGATTTGTCTGACACATTGCCATGGAATCGGATTAGTGCATTGATGCTTACAAAGCATATGCTTGCGATTTATACTTCGCGAATTCATGCATTTGTCATTCCGGTATCAGAGCTTGGCGATGATGGTCCAAAGATTCTTGCATCGGTTGTACAATTTACTTCGCAGTACAATCCGAAGATTAGTAACAGCTTGAAGAGGTTTCAAAGTGGAAAAGGTTTGTAAAGAAAGCTTCCGTGCGGAAGACACATATAATATTGGAAAAGAAATAGCAAAATTGGCAAAGCCGGGTGAAATCTACTGTCTGTATGGTGATTTGGGAACCGGAAAAACCGTTTTCTCACAGGGCTTTGGCGCAGGACTTGGCATTGAAGAACCAATTAGCAGTCCAACCTTTACAATTCTAAAAGAGTATGACGAGGGACGACTTCCGTTTTATCATTTTGATGTATATAGAATCGGCAGCGAAGATGAAATGGAAGAGATTGGTTATTTTGACAAGATTGATGGCGATGGAGTTTGCCTTATTGAGTGGGCAGAGCTGATACGGGATATTTTACCGCAGACATATTACAAGGTTACAATTGAGAAAGATTTAGAACGCGGTTTTGATTATCGAAGCATCACGATTGAGACAGTTTCACGTGTTTAAGCTTAAGCACGCAGGAGGATATTATGAAGATTTTGGGTATTGACAGTTCCGGAACCGTAGCAAGCGTTGCGCTTGTAGATGATGATATTACAATTGCAGAATATACAGTCAATTTCAAAAAGACGCATTCGGAAACATTGTTGCCAATGATCGATGAAATTGTTCGCATGACAGAGACGGATCCTTCCACGATTGAGGCTATCGCTGTAGCGGCAGGACCGGGTTCCTTTACCGGGCTGCGTATTGGCTCTTCAACAGCAAAGGGACTTGGAATGGCATATGAGATTCCGATTATTCCGGTTCCGACATGTCATGCACTTGCATATAATGTCTGGACAGCAAATGATACAATTATTTGTCCGATTATGGATGCAAGACGAAATCAGGTTTATACCGGCATATACAAATTTGAAGCAGGGAAACTGGTTGTTCTTCAGGATCAAATGGCAGTCGATATTAAAGACCTGCTTGCTATACTTTCCACTTACAGCCAAGGGGTTGTGTTTGTCGGAGACGGTGTTCCGGTATTTCGACAGATAATTGACGAAATGTTCCGGCAGAAGCATTTCTTTGCACCTGCACACTGTAACAGACAACGTGCAGCTGCGGTTGCGGCTTTAGGTGCTCGCTTCTATGAGGATGGATGCTTTGAGACGGCGGATGAGCACGTGCCGGTTTATTTGCGCAAATCACAGGCAGAACGCGAATATGAAGAGCGTAAGGGAAAATAAATGGAAACAAGAATTCAGTGGATTGCAAACCAAGAAAAAAATCTGTTTTCGGATGCGTGGTCAGCTGCTATGCTGAAGGATACTCTGCAATATGACTACAATTATATCGCTGTGGTTTTTGAGGAAGCCGGCGTGACAAAGTGTTCTTTGATTGAAGATTGTCATGTGAGTCCGAATGATTTAAGAGGATATTTGATTATCAACAATGTTGCAGGAACTTCTGAATTGTTGCGAATTGGTATCGATATGCAGTTTCGGAAAAAGGGTTATGCAACGTGTTTGATGAATTGGTATTTTGAGCATATTTCCGGCGAACGGTATTTGTTGGAGGTCCGGGAAAATAATGTGAATGCCCGTTCGCTCT
>CALYVE010000280.1 GCA_945492935.1 uncultured Lachnospiraceae bacterium | reverse complement strand
TTCAGGGTGTTAACTTAAAGGTCCGTGTTTCTGTTATTCCGACTGTTTTTGGGGAGAAGCCTGTTTTACGTCTGCTTGCTTCTGCAGGTAATATTGATCATCTTGGAACCTTTGGTATGACCGAAAAAAATTATGCACTTGTAAAGAAAATGCTTCAGTCTCCGAACGGAATCATTTATGTGACAGGACCAACCGGTTCCGGTAAATCAACAACACTTTATATGATTTTGGAGGAGCTTTCAAAACGGAGTGTCAATATTTCTACGATTGAAGATCCTGTTGAGAAAAATGTGGCAAATCTGAATCAGATGCAGGTTAACAATGTCGCGGGTCTGACTTTTGAAATCGGACTTCGTGCACTGCTTCGTCAGGATCCTGATATTATTATGGTTGGTGAGACACGTGATGCCGAAACCGCCGGTATTTCAGTACGTGCGGCGATTACCGGACACCTTGTTCTTTCAACACTGCATACAAATGATGCGGCTTCTTCCGTCGTGCGTCTCGTTGATATGGGTGTTGAACCATATATGATAGCCAGTTCTTTAGTTGGTATTATTGCACAGAGACTTGTTCGTAAAGTTTGTCCATTCTGTGGAGAATGGGGAGCTATGACAGAAGAAGAGGAAGGGATTGCCGGCATTCGTTTAGAGCAGGTAAAGCATGCAAAGGGTTGTCGGCAGTGTAATAATACGGGATACAAAGGACGTATTTCCATTCATGAGATTCTTATGATTGATAAGAATGTACGTGAAAAAATTACAAAGGGTGCTTCCGTTGAAGAAATTAAAGAATATGCCATAACATACCAGGGCATGAGTACCTTAAAGCAGAGTGCTCTTGATTTAGTAGCAAATGGCACAACGACAGTTGATGAATTACTTCGTGTTTCATATTATGAATAAGGAGGAATAAGCAATGTTAATTGATCAGGTTATTATGGATGCACGTATGATGCAGTGCTCCGATATTCATATTACGGTGGGAATGCCACTTATGTTTCGTATTAATGGCAAATTAAAGCAGGCACCAATGCAGTTTAACGATGGTGAAATCATTGCAATGCTTGTTGAATTGCTTACAGATGTACAAAGAGAGAATCTCGAAGAAGGAATTGATGCAGATTTTGCAATACGAACGCCGGATGGAAATCGTCAGCGTGTGAATGTCTTTAAACAGGACGGAAGATTAGCAGCAACCATTCGTCTGCTGAATTCATCGATTCCTTCCATGGAAATGCTTGGACTTCCGCGTGTACTAACGCAGCTTGCTGACATGCCAAGAGGGCTTATACTTGTGACAGGACCAACCGGTTCCGGTAAATCGACTACCCTTGCATCTATGATTGATTATGTGAATCAATCACGCGAGGATCACATTATCACGATTGAAGATCCGATAGAGTACATGTATGATCGCAAAGCAGCACTGATCCATCAAAGAGAAGTCGGAAGAGATGTAACCTCTTTTGCGGCTGCACTTCGCAGTGCCTTGCGAGAGGATCCGGATATTATTCTCGTTGGTGAGATGCGTGATTATGAGACAATTTCGGCAGCACTTACAGCAGCAGAAACCGGACATTTAGTTATGTCAACCTTGCATACAACAAGTGCAGCACAGACGATTGACCGTATTATTGATGCCTGTCCGGCAGGCATTCAAAATCAGATCCGCACACAGTTATCCAGTGTATTAAATGGTGTTATTACGCAATGTCTGATTCCGAACAGCCGTGGAACGGGAAGAGTAGCGGCAACAGAAATCCTGCTTGGAACAGATGCGGTGGGGAATCAGATTCGCGAAAATAAATGTCACCAGCTTTCGTCTCTCATGCAACAGGGGTCATCCTATGGTATGCACACATTAAATATGGATCTTGTACGTTTAGTGCAAGGTGGAATGATTACAAAGGAGATGGCTGTAAAATATACAAATGACCGTTCTGAATTAGAACAGTTTTTCTAAATGAAGGGGTAAAGTATTGACGGAGAGCTGTCGATAAAACAAATAGAAACAAGGACAGGATTTGTCGTAGTTTATTTCTGATTTATAATACCAAAAAACTTGCGAAAATAGTCGATATTTGGTATAATAAGTCTATATCTTAACAGGAAAGTTATAGGAGGGTACAGCTATGAAAAAGACAAAAGATAACAAAGGTTTTACATTGGTCGAGTTAATTGTGGTCATTACAATTCTCGCTATTTTAGCAGCGATTTTAGTTCCTGCGTTACTTGGTTATATTGACAAGGCAAAGAACCAGCAGGTTGTATTGAATGCAAAGAGCGTTTTATCAGCTGCACAGGCGGATTTGTCAAGTGCTTATGCGAAGGACAAGGCTCCGTCAAGCATCGAAAAGGGTGCTTCTGCAACGCAGGCTTCCTGCATGACAACAGCCGATGTTCCGAATTGTACATCATGTAAGATTAAGGTTGGCGGAACAGCTACTACAGCTACATCAGCAAACCATTCATCTTACACAATATATGGTGTTGAGTATAAAGAAGGAGATACAACACTATATTACGTATACGATGGTAGTTCGGCTTCGTGGGATGATTCGGATGATCAGAAAACAGCCTATGGTGCCTTAAAAGGAACTGAAATTACATTGAAGTAGGATAATCGCAATGAAAAAAGACTTCCGTTCGCGGAAGTCTTTTTTCATTTCATAGGAAAGTGCTTCACACATCCTATAAAATCAAAAGAATTGCTGATGAATCA
>CALYVE010000279.1 GCA_945492935.1 uncultured Lachnospiraceae bacterium | reverse complement strand
ATGGGGCAGCCTATGGTGCATTATGCGATTAAGGCAGCCAAGGATGCCGGAGCAGATGATGGATGTGTAATTGTCGGATATAAGGCGAAGGAAGTAAAGGAAGCAATTTATGATATTGTTTCTTATGTGGAGCAGACGGAACAGCTCGGTACAGGTCATGCAGTGAAATGTGCATCCGACTTTATTGGTCTAGATGGGGATACAATTATTCTTTGTGGGGATACTCCGCTTATTACGGGCGGTACATTATCTGCACTTGTAGAACAACATCGCCGCGAGGCAAATGGCGTAACGGTTCTTTCCGCAATCCTTGAAGATTCTACCGGCTATGGACGTATTATTCGTGATGCGGACGGTACATTTTCAAAGATTGTAGAGCAGAAGGATGCAACAAAAGAGGAGCAGGCTGTAAAAGAAGTTAATTCAGGCATTTATGTTTTTAATTCTGAGGCACTTTCTGCAAGCCTTTCAATGCTTGATAATAACAATGCGGCAGGCGAGTATTATTTGACAGATACAATCGCATTAATAAAAAAGATTGGATTAAAGGTTTCGGCCATGCCATTAGAGGGAGCTGCTATTGATGAAATTCGAGGTGTGAACACACCGGAGCAGTTAGCACAGGCAGAGACCATTATGCAAGGGAGACAGTAATGAAAATCATTATTGGATTAGGAAATCCGACACAGGAATATGCAGGGACAAGACATAATGTTGGTTTTTCCGTTATATATAATATTAGTGATTATTATGATATTAAGGTGGATACGAAAAAGCACA
The DNA here is from genome assembly GCA_945492935.1 of uncultured Lachnospiraceae bacterium. Taxonomy (GTDB): domain Bacteria; phylum Bacillota; class Clostridia; order Lachnospirales; family Lachnospiraceae; genus Coprococcus_C. The sequence continues at coordinate 1,952 of CALYVE010000279.1, read as the reverse complement.
AAGCACTGATTGGTAAAGGCGTACTGGAAGGTGAGAAGGTGATTCTTGCTATGCCGCAGACCTATATGAATTTAAGTGGTCAAAGTGTGCGTGAGCTTGTTGATTATTATAAGTGCACGAATGAAGATATTATTGTAATATACGACGATATCAGTCTGGATGTCGGTAAGCTTCGCATCCGTACAAAGGGCAGTGCAGGAGGTCATAATGGAATCAAAAACATTATTGCCATGCTTGGAACGGATGTATTTACACGGATCAAGGTAGGTGTCGGAGAAAAACCGGCACGAATGGATCTTGCAGACTATGTGCTTGGTCGTTTTTCAAAGGATGAGCAACCGATTATTCGTGAAGGTGTTGACAAGGCACGTGAGGCGGTTGCAACGATTTTAAGAGAGGGCGCACAAAGCGCTATGAACAAATTTAACTAAAGGCTGGAAATGTGTCATGCAGGCAATGGTTGAAATTTTTAAAAGAGATCCACGCTTTGAAAAGCTTCAAAATGCAATTGCTGCAGAAGATGGTTCCGTTCACGTATGGGGACTTGATAAGCGAATTGAGCCGCTTTTGCTGGAGGCAGTTTCAAAGGAAGAGAATGTGCGACTGATCGTTACATACGACGAGAAGCGTGCACGGGAAATTGTAGATGACTATCGTTTTTATGATCGTAATGTATACTATTATCCTGCAAAGGATGTTTTATTTTATTATGCGGATGTGCATAGCAATGCGACGGTGGCAGAGCGTTTAGAAATTTTTCGGGGAATCGCCGAGAATCGTCACATAACAATTGTAACAACGGTGGAGGGCTTGATGGATAAAATCCCGCCGCTTCATCATATGATAGACAATACGGTTACCATTCATGTAAATGATTGCGTGGAGATTGGACAACTTAAGAGCAGGCTTATTACACTTGGTTATGAACATACGACCATGGTAGAGGCAAGAGGGCAGTTTTCTGTACGAGGCGGAATTATTGATATATTCCCACTTACGGAAGAGTGCCCTTATCGTATTGAACTTTGGGGTGATGATGTAGATTCTATTCGAAGCTTTGATGTAGAAAGCCAGCGTTCGATTGAACAGGTGGATAGTGTAAACATTTACCCGGCATGTGAGATGGTTCTTACAGAAAAAAGAATTCAACAGGGATTGGATCGAATTCGAAAGGAACACAAAAAACAGGCAGCGAAGCTCAAAAAAGAATTTCGTACAGAGCAGTACGCAAGATTAAATAAAGTTGTGGAAGCGATTGAAGAAGAGCTTCAATTGTTTAATTCAACAACCGGAATAGATAGTTTAGTGGAGTACTTTTATGATGATACGGTATCCTTTTTAGAATATATTCCGCATTCGGCAAAGATCATGATTGACAATCCTGAGCGTGTGCAATATCAGGCAAGCATTTATGCATCCGAGTTTGCGGAATCTATGACCGGTCGTCTGGAGGGTGGATACATTCTGCCCGGACAAGCGGGGCTCTTGTTTGATGGGAAGCAGACGATTGCAAAGCTTGCCCTTCGTCATCCGGTGCTTGTTTCGGAACTTTACAAAAAGCAACCGGCATGGAACGAAAAGGCTGAAATCATGTTTACTTCAAAAGGGCTTGTCAGCTATAACAATAGTTTTGAGCAATTGATGAATGATTTGAATGACTGGAAAAAGAAAGGGTATACAACTATTATTTTGTCGCCATCCGGAACACGGGGAAGACGTATTGCAAAGGACTTGCGTGATAATGATGTTATGGCAACATTTATGGAAGATCGCATGAGAACTGTTAGCGGTGGAATTGTTGTTACTGTTGGCCGGATGGAGAGCGGGTTTGAACTTCCGGAGTGCAAGCTTGTTGTAATCAGCGAGGGCGATATTTTTACATCGAAGGAGCTTAAAAAACGCAAAAAGCTTCCAAAATACAAAGGGGATCGAATTAACAGCTTTACGGATGT
>CALYVE010000278.1 GCA_945492935.1 uncultured Lachnospiraceae bacterium | reverse complement strand
CAATTGAAATACGCTTAAAATCATATCGCTGACATCTTGACAAAATTGTAATCGGAATCTTGTGTGATTCTGTCGTGGCAAGTATAAAAATTACATATTCAGGCGGTTCCTCCAAAGTCTTCAAAAGAGCATTAAATGCACCTATTGAAAGCATATGAACCTCGTCAATGATATATACGAGATACTTACCGTACTGCGGCGAATAACGCACTGCATTATTAATCTGACGGATGTTATCTACACCGTTATTTGATGCCGCATCAATCTCAATTACATTCATGGAATTGCCCGCAGCAATCGCTTTACAGCTCTCACATTCATTACACGGGCTGCCATCTACCGGATGCTCACAATTCACAGCCTTTGCCATCAGCTTGGCAATCGTTGTTTTACCGGTTCCCCGCGTGCCGCAAAACAGATATGCATGACCGATACGTTCGTGCTTTATTTGATTTTTGAGGGTAGTTACAATATGTTCCTGCCCCTTGACTTCCTGAAATACATCCGGACGCCATTTTCGATATAATGCCATATAAGACATACGATACCCTCACTCTCAAATGATTATTTCTTGTATCGGAATCTAAAAATCTGATCTAACATTCGCAAAGTCTTAAAGTTGCCCTTTGCGGTAATTTCTCCTGCCATAAATCCCTTTTGGAAGGTCATAGAACCTTTGATGATGTTGCGAAGCAATGCACTATCAGCCTTCATCTTCACATCCCCCTCCCGGTCTTCTCCGTATCCGCAACTGAGCGTATCCGAAATGTTGATAATAAGATTCTTGCCCAAATCCGGAATTACAATCACATAACAGGCGGAAAAATCCTTTTCCGGGTAATAATGCTTGTGAAAAGCCTCCACAATATCATCCTCATATGCCGGTACTGCCTCTCCGACATCATCACCAAGCATCTGTTTAAACATTGCCGACAGCTCTTCAATATCCTTCTTCTGCGTCCTGACATATCCGTCATCTGCAACAAATTTTGACAAGCGCTCACTCTCCTGAGGGGTAAGCGTAATGTTAGACTTCTTGATAATATTATTTTTAACAGCAGTGTTGCTTGTCGGTAATTTCACCATCTTCTGATTGATGTTACGATATAATTCTTCGGTCTTTTTCTCGATGGCTGCAAGATATGCGGAATTCTGTTCAAGCACCTCATGACTGTCTACATAGGTTGCAAGACCATTAATCGAAATGCCGCCCAAAACATCCCACGCCTTTCGAAGTGACAGCTCTGCATCCTGCTCCCCGTACGCAGTTGCAACAACAACAGGTAACATGTAAGTGGACGAAATCTTCTCCTTATCACCATATAACCAGCACATATCCAGGAACTGCTGCATAAGCCCGCCTACGCCAAACCATTCAACGCTTGCAGCGAGAATAATGCCGTCACAATCCTTTAATGTATTCGGCAGCGTGGCAATACCCGACTTATCCTCATACATATTGTAACGGGTTACATTTACACGCAATTCCTCGAGCACCTGTATCATTCTGTCGATAACAAATAATGTCGGATCTTCCAACAATCCACGACCACCATAGTATATATTTACCTTCAAGCTTTTCACCCCTATCAAACGTATATCTATTCTAAAACCCACTTATCAGTAATATACCAAAAATCGCCGTTAAATTCAATGATGACACAAAAAATTATGACACAAAAAACTCTTCGTTTGCAAAGCCCACGATATCTCCTCTATTCAGTTTTTTAATTTCTTTAGACGGAATCCGAACAGAATTGAGGAAAGTACCATTCTGCGATTCCATATCCTCCAGATAAACGCCTCCTCTTTTATTGTAAATATATGCGTGTACACGATTAATCTCCGTTGTCGGCAATCGGTAATCCGTTTCGTTTTTTCCTCTTCCGACAACGATTTTCTCTCCATATTCACTAAATACGATTTCCTCTAACGAACCATTCGTAAGCGGCACTAACGCATGCACCGGACTTTCGTTCTCTATGTTATCTGTGTGCCCGCACATATATTTTTCATATGCATTATCAACTACACATTGGGTATCAGGCTTATATAAATTGTCAAAAGAATATAGATTGTCAGTCACACCGGTGCCGGCATTCTCGTACCGCTTATATTCTTCCATCGCCTCATCCGCATTCTCTTGTTCCTCCGCAAATGCATAAGCACAAAAAATTGCAAACAGCACGCAGCCTGCTGCCGCAAAATAAAGCCAAAAATAAGCTCTCTGCCCAAACAAATAAAAAATAATTGAAAAAAGAACAAGAGCAATATTAAGTCCTAATACGCTCTTTTGCAGGATCCCCAGTTGTCTGATTTTTTGATGGATTTTTTCTTTGGATGAATCAGCTTCATCGCAGGTAATTTTTGTAAAGGTTTCTGGTTCACCGAGACATTCCTGCCTTTCACAAAAACTATCATGTCGCATACTCTGCATCGCTTTATCGGGCGGTCTTTGACGCATACAGGCACTATTCCATGACTCTTCTCCAAGCTCACTATATACCATATATAGCTGTTGAATCCCATCCCGATCAGCAGAATCGAATACCCGCATCATATATTCCAGCAACTGCTTCATCTGTGTTCTGTAATTTCGTCTGTAACCGGGAATATATACAAGTCTGACACACTGTTCTTCTTCATCATAAAATACATAGTCCGGATCCAAAACCAGATTTTCGGCTGACAGCAAATAGAGTGACAACGTATCTACACATTTTCCAATCTGCGTCA
>CALYVE010000277.1 GCA_945492935.1 uncultured Lachnospiraceae bacterium | reverse complement strand
TATGGGTTGCTATGTTATTGCGGATATTACCGTTTCTTCCGACATAATCGCAAAAGGTGTTGAAAATGCGAAGTCGTTTTTAGAGACGGAAGTAAACTACGATTTTAACGGATATAAAATGCCAATTACGAAAGAAGCATTAAGCTCGCTTGCCTATATTGACGGGAATGGAAATATTCAAATTTCAGAAAGTAATGTCGATGCTTATGCAAGACAATTTGCCCGTGAAAAAAGTACATGTAATACATATCGCGATTTCAAGACTTCGGACGGAAGAATGATTCAGGTATATGGTAGCTGGTTTGGCTGGCAGCTTGACGAAGATGCTTGTTCTTCCGACTTGATGGATGCTGTAAAACGAGCAATTAAGGGCGAAAAAGAAATAACATTAACACCTGCCTTTACACATGAAGGTTATTCATATGGAGAATACAATGATATCGGCGATACGTATGTAGAAGTGGATTTGGGACATCAACATATGTATATGTATGTTAAGGGTGAACGGATTGTTGAATCCGATATAGTGAGCGGAAACTGGAGTAAGGGTATGTCAACACCGGGTGGATTGTATGCATTTACAGGAAAAGGTTACCAGGTAACATTAGTTGGTGCAGATTATGAAACACCTGTAACATATTGGATGCCGTTTAACGGAGGTATTGGTTTACATGATGCTGTATGGAGATCAAGATTCGGAGGCAGTATTTATGCCTATGATGGTTCGCATGGTTGTGTAAACTTACCATATAAGGTTGCAGCAACGGTATTTGCAAACATGGAAGTTGGTATGCCGGTTGTTTGTTATTGGGATTAATATTTAATTAAGGGGGATTTGTTATGAGTACAGCTATTGAAATTGCACTTCATGAAGCGTTAAACAGCATAAAAGAGCGTGTCGTTGATACGCCGGATGTTGCACTTGTTTTAGGCTCCGGTCTGGGAGCCTTTGCAGAGCAGCTGGAGGATGCTTATGAAATCCCTTATAGCGAAATCAAGGGTTTCCCTGTTTCTACCGTAACAGGTCATGCGGGAAAATATGTGATTGGAAAATTAGGAAACAAATGCGTGATTGCTATGCAAGGACGTGTTCATTATTACGAAGGCTACAGCATGGATCAGGTTGTTATGCCGATTCGAATTATGAAATTACTTGGTGCCGGAATATTGGTTTTAACAAACGCTGCCGGCGGGATTTCATATGATTTTAATCCGGGAACTTTAATGATGATTACAGATCAGATTGCATCGTTTGTGCCATCTCCTTTGATTGGACCAAATATCGACTCTCTTGGTAAAAGATTTCCGGATATGTCACATATATACGATATCAAGCTGCAGGAAGTGCTAAAAGAAGTTGCAAAGCAGTGTGATATAGATTTAAAACAAGGTGTTTATCTGCAGACGACAGGTCCGAATTATGAGTCGCCGACAGAGGTTAAGATGTATCGTTTACTTGGTGCTGATGCTGTCGGAATGAGTACGGCCTGTGAAGCTATGGCTGCGAATCATATGGGAATGCGTGTAGCGGGCGTGTCTGTAATTACAAATCTCGCCTGTGGAATGATGGACAAACCATTAAATCACGAAGAAGTGAAAGAAACAGCAGATAAAGTTTCGAAGCAGTTTACAATATTGATAAAAGAATTTATAAAGGCAATTTAAATACATGACAAAACAACAATTATTCGAATTATTTAATCATAAAATTGTAATATTGGATGGAGCAACCGGTAGTAATCTGATGCTTGCCGGAATGGAAGTCGGTGCATGTCCGGAACAATGGATATTGGAACATCCGGATGCACTTTTGAATTTGCAGAAAAGCTATTTACAAAACGGCTCAGATATTATTTTAGCACCTACTTTTACAGGAAACCGTATTAAGTTAGCTGAATATGGACTTGAAAAACGTATTGTTGAAATAAATACAAAACTAGTTTCACTTTCGAAAAGAGCTGTGGAAGAATCCGGAACAGTTGCTTATGTTGCCGGTGATTTGACAATGACAGGAAGACAGCTTGAGCCGATTGGTGATATGCCGCTGGAAGAGCTTATTGATGTTTACAAGCAACAGGCAACTATTTTAGCTTCGGCCGGTGTCGATTTGTTTATCGTTGAGACTATGATGAGCCTGGAGGAATGCCGAGCTGCGGTTTTAGCAATTAAGGAAGTCTGTGATTTACCGGTGATTGTCAGTTTAAGCTTTAATGAGGATGGAAGAACTTTATTTGGTGCAACGCCGGAGGCTTCCGTGGTTGTTTTGCAATCGCTTGGTGTGGATGCGGTTGGTATCAATTGTTCGACAGGACCGAAGGAAATGCTTCCGCATGTCAAAAAGATGCTTTCCTATGCGAAGGTTCCGGTATTTGTTAAACCGAATAATGGGATTCCGGAACTTGTTGATGGTGTATCCACTTATTCGTTAAGTATGGACGAGTTTTGTTTTTCTGCAAAATTGTTATTAGAAAGTGGAATTCGAGGCATTGGCGGTTGCTGCGGCACGACGCCTGCACATATAAAAGCGCTTAGTGAGCTTGTGCAAAATGCTAATATTATACCGTTTAAACCGGTTGAAGTGAATGCACTTGCCAGTTTGAATTATGTGACAGATATTGATCTTGATGGTCCATTTTTAGTTGTTGGAGAAAGAATAAATCCAACAGGAAAGAAAAAGCTTCAGGAAAGCCTAAAAGAAGGAAATTTGGATCTTGTTATTCAGATGGCAGAAGAGCAGACCGCG
>CALYVE010000276.1 GCA_945492935.1 uncultured Lachnospiraceae bacterium | reverse complement strand
TATATGTTTTATATATACCTAAAAATTAGATATTCTCATGGAATGTACGTGAGATAACATCAGCCTGCTGCTCCGGTGTAAGCTTGATGAAGTTTACGGCATAACCGGAAACACGGATTGTAAGCTGTGGATAGTTCTCAGGATGCTTCTGTGCATCAAGAAGAGTCTCTCTGTTGTATACGTTAACATTTAAGTGGTATCCACCTTTTTCTACATATCCATCTAACATATTTACTAAGTTATCAATCTGCTGTGTGCTTGCCATTGTATTATCCTCCTTTTATTTATCTAATTCTTCGAAGGCTTCATCGATACCTTCGTGCAGTGTCGGAACGGAACAGGCGAGATTTCCTTTTGCACAATCAATGCATCCCAATGTCTCAACTGTATTTCCAACGGCTTCAGGATCATAGGATACATTAATATGTCCGTGACCATTTTCTGTCATGCTGTCAAGCATAGAAACAATATCATCTACATTAATATTTTTATCCATAATTGAACCCTCTTATAATTCTCTCCTGCAGCCGACAGGCCACAGGAGAAGTGATTATTTGTAATTACTTGCTAAGATCGATTTCGAGATCGCCGGCAAATACCTGATCTTCCTTACCAAGTGCTCCAGGAATGATAGAGAATGTATTTGAAATACCATCCTGTGAATCCATGTATGGAAGCTTAGCAACTGAAGAAAGGGAAGCCATAGCACCGTGAGTATCTCTACCGTGCATTGGGTTAGCACCAGGAGCGAATGGCTGACCATGCTTTCTACCACAAGGTGTATCACCTGTGTTCTTACCATATGTTACATTTGAAGTAATTGTAAGTACTGACATTGTTGGGAAACCATTTCTGTAGATATGGTGCTTTCTCAACTTGTGCATGAATGTAGATACAAGACTTGCAGCAAGCTTATCAACTCTGTCATCGTTGTTACCATACTTAGGGAAGTCGCCCTCAACCTCGTATGAAGTAACAATACCCTGCTCATTTCTCACAGTCTTTACCTTAGCATACTTGATTGCTGAAAGTGAGTCAGCAACTACGGAAAGACCTGCAAGACCTGTTGCGAAGTATCTCTTAACATCTCTGTCATGAAGAGCCATCTGAATTCTCTCATAAGCATACTTGTCATGCATGTAGTGAATGATATTAAGTGCACTAACATAAACCTTAGCTAACCACTCCATCATGTCATCGAACTTATCCATAACCTCATCGAAATCAAGGTACTCAGATGTAATTGGTCTGTACTTAGGACCTACCTGTACACCTGTACACTCATCAACACCACCATTGATAGCGTAAAGGAGACACTTAGCAAGATTTGCTCTTGCTCCGAAGAACTGCATATCCTTACCGATTCTCATTGAAGATACGCAACATGCGATACCATAATCATCACCGTGAACAGGTCTCATAAGATCATCGTTCTCGTACTGGATAGAAGATGACTTGATTGACATCTTAGCGCAGTACTGCTTAAAGTTCATTGGAAGGTTCTTAGACCAAAGAACTGTAAGGTTTGGCTCTGGTGATGTACCTAAGTTGTCAAGTGTATGAAGGTAACGGAAGCTCATCTTTGTAACAAGTGTACGTCCGTCAACACCCATACCACCAAGAGACTCTGTTACCCAAACCGGGTCACCAGCGAAAATCTGGTTGTACTCAGGTGTACGTGCAAACTTAACGAGACGAAGTTTCATAATGAAGTGATCAATGAACTCCTGAATCTCTGACTCTGTAAATGTACCGTTCTTAAGGTCTCTCTCAGCGTAGATATCAAGGAATGTAGATGTACGTCCAAGTGACATAGCCGCACCGTTCTGCTCCTTAACAGCACCAAGGTAACCGAAGTAAAGAGCCTGAATAGCTTCCTTTACGTTTGTAGCCGGCTTAGAAATATCAATACCGTAAGCTGCAGCCATCTGCTTTAACTCACCGAGTGCTCTGATCTGCTCAGCAATTTCTTCCTTGCCTCTGATTACTTCATCTGTGTATACCTCACCGAAAGAATCCTTCTGAATCTTCTTGTCAGCGATAAGAAGGTCAACACCGTAAAGTGCTACTCTTCTGTAGTCACCGATGATACGACCACGGCCGTAAGCATCAGGAAGACCTGTAATGATATGATTTGAACGACATCTTCTGATTTCGTCATCGTATACATCGAATACACCTGCGTTATGTGTCTTTCTGTGCTTTGTGAAGAACTCTACGATCTCAGGATCTACTTTGTATCCGTTGTCCTCGCAAGCCTTCATAGCCATACGAATTCCACCGTATACGTTCATACCTCTCTTGAAAGGCTTATCTGTCTGGAAACCAACGATCTTCTCTTTGCTCTTATCGAGGTATCCAGGACCATGTGAAGTAAGTGTAGATACAACCTTTGTATCCATATCAAGAACGCCGCCTGCTTCTCTCTCCTTCTTAGAAAGTTCGAGAACCATCTGCCATAAATCCTTTGTGTCCTGTGTAGGCTCAGCTAAGAAAGTATCATCACCTTCATATGGTGTGTAGTTTTTCTGAATGAAATCTCTAACTTCGATTTCCTTCTGCCACTTGCCAGGTACGAAATCGTCCCAACCCTGTACATCGAATGTGTCCATTTTTAATAACATTTTCTTGTATTTCCTCCTTTTTCTCCGTTTACAAAACGGTAATACTTGTGAAAAATTGTTTGTTTTCAGAAATCAGCGTCTTAAAATGCTACGCTTGTAACCCCGCCAAATCTCTGATTTGATTTTATTATAATT
>CALYVE010000275.1 GCA_945492935.1 uncultured Lachnospiraceae bacterium | reverse complement strand
GTATTTCAAAAGAACACATTTCACATATTACAGATGCATTTTATATGATTGACAAATCACGTTCCAGAAAAGAAGGCGGTGCAGGTCTTGGTCTTTCATTGGCAAGCCTGATTTTCAAAAGCCACAACGCCGATTTTAACATTGACAGTACACTCGGTGAGGGAACCTGCATTACCCTTACCTTTCCGGAAAAAAATCTATGCCATATAGAAGAAAAGGAGGATGATTCGTATGAAGAATAAATACAAAATCATACCCTTTTTATTAATCATACTAACTGTATTTACAATATGCGGAGCAATCTTTGTTCCAAAGTACCTGTTGAACCGCAAATACAATAACATCCAGAACAAAGTGACGGCAGCGCCCGAAAACTACTATCTCGCTTCCAATACCGCTATGGCCAAAAAAGCATCCGAACTGCTTGCGACATACGAAAAAACAAACCTTATTACCGGTTCGTGGGATAGTGTATGTAAAAAGGCAGACTATGAGGATGCACTCCTGAAAGAAACCGATGCTGTCGCTCTTGCCAAGCAAAAGATAGATGAGCTATATGCCATGGAATTGTATCCATATTCACTTTCATCTTCTTATAACAACTGGTATTCCTGGACGACGGATTTATATAGCTATTCAGATACAAGCTTTAACACCTATACCTGCTATCTTTGGATTATTACATTTACAAGATTTGATAACAAATTAACACATACCATTCTGATGACTGAAGACGGGGTAATACTTGCCGGAATCGTAAACGACAACACAGCCCGAATCACACCAATGTTTGTACGATTAAACGAGGACTCCATACGGTCAATTTTGTGTGATGATAAAATACGTCTTGAAAATAAGGAAGTATATTCCTATCCAAACTTTGCAAATACAATTACAGAAATATATCCCGACAATATTATTTCGGAAATAACGGAACAAACCAGTATTCGCGTATCATTATCCTTTAACGCCGATGCGCCATCTGATTATCTTGTGTATCAGACAAAAACAAACGATTCTTATATCTTCGGTATTGTTCCAATTACAGCATTGGATAAAATATCAGACGAGAACGCACAAACGACGGAAACCTTATAACGTTTCCGTCGTTTTGTATGCTTTATCTTAAGAGTTCTGCATCGCTCTCTTTGCACGCATACGTGCTGTCGGATCAAGAATTTTCTTCCGAATACGAATGGACTTTGGTGTAATCTCCAAAAGCTCATCTGTATCAATAAAATCAAGTGCCTGCTCTAAGCTTAGGATTCTTGGAGGTGTAAGTTTAAGTGCCTCATCAGAACCCGAAGCACGCGTATTTGTAAGCTGCTTTCTCTTACAAACATTAACCTCGATATCCTCCGAACGTCCGCACTGACCTACAATCATACCACCATAAACCTGCTCACCCGGTCCGATAAACAAGGTACCGCGTTCCTGTGCATTAAACAAACCATATGTGATGGATTCTCCTGATTCGTATGCAATGAGAGAACCCTGGCTACGATAATTCATATCTCCCTTGTATGTATCATAGCCATCGAAAATTGTATTTAACACACCATTTCCCTTTGTCGCTGTCATGAAATCCCCACGGAATCCAATCAAACCACGGGATGGAATCAAAAATTCAAGTCTTGTCGTACCATTACCGGTCGGGGCCATTCCCTGAAGTTCACCCTTACGGTTATTCAACATATTGATTACTGTACCCGAAAATTCATCCGGAACATCGATGACTGCTATTTCAAACGGTTCAAGCTTCTTGCCCTTCTCATCTTCCTTATAGATAACCTCTGCTTTGCTTACAGCAAACTCGTAGCCCTCACGACGCATGTTCTCAATCAATACAGATAAGTGAAGCTCTCCACGGCCTGATACTTTAAAACTCTCGGTTGTATCTGTTTCCTCCACGCGAAGAGACACATCCGTATTCAGTTCACGGAACAAACGATCACGCAAATGTCTTGAGGTCACAAACTTTCCTTCTTTACCTGCAAGTGGTGAATCATTTACCATGAAATGCATGGCAATGGTTGGCTCTGATATCTTCTGGAACGGAATCGCCTCCGGATTTTCCGGAGAACAAATTGTATCACCAATCTTAAGATCTGCTATACCGGAAATTGCCACAATCGAGCCGATACCTGCTTCACTTACTTCAATCTTATTCAGGCCTTCGTATTCATATAACTTACCTATCTTTACCTTAACCTTCTTGTCCGGCTCATGAGCATTTACGATAACAGCCTCCTGATTAAGCTTTATAGTACCATTATCAACCTTACCAACACCGATACGTCCAACATATTCATTGTAATCAATTGTGCTGATTAGTATCTGCGTACCTAAATCCGGATCGCCGGTAGGAGCCGGAATATAATCTAAGATTGTATCAAAAAGCGGCTTCATATCCGTACCCGGTTCATCAGCAGACATAGATGCAATACCAGCCTTAGCCGATGCATATACAAATGGACAGTCAAGCTGCTTCTCATTTGCATCAAGCTCAAGCAAAAGCTCTAATACTTCCTCTTCAACCTCAGCGGGACGAGCCTCCGGACGGTCAATTTTATTAATGCAGACAATGACATTCAAATCAAGCTCCAACGCTTTTTTCAGTACAAACTTTGTCTGTGGCATCGCTCCCTCAAAGGCATCAACAACAAGGATAACACCGTTTACCATTTTGAGTACACGCTCTACCTCACCACCGAAGTCAGCATGACCCGGAGTATCAATTATATTAATCTTTGTGTTCTT
>CALYVE010000274.1 GCA_945492935.1 uncultured Lachnospiraceae bacterium | reverse complement strand
AATACTGAAAATGAAGGTAATCTTGGCTATCATGTTTTTGTTGATGATAATAATCAGGTGACACGCGTTACTCGTTATGAGAAGCATGGTCTCTTGGAGGATATGAAATAGGAGGTTTTTATGCTAACGGGAAAGAAAATTGTTCTTGGTGTAAGTGGCGGTATTGCTGCTTATAAGATGGCGAATGTTGCAAGTGCGCTTGTAAAGCTTCATGCAGATGTTCATGTAATAATGACAGAGAATGCAACACATTTTATTACTCCGGAAACCTTTGAAACTTTAACAGCAAATCGTTGTTATACCGATACCTTCGACAGGAGTCTTGCGATTCATGTTCCGCATGTTACACTTGGTTCTACGGCAGATGCGATATTAATTGCACCGGCGACCGCCGATGTTTTGGGAAAAATTGCGCATGGAATTGCTGATGATATGCTTACAACAACCATTCTTCCTGCCACTTGTCCGGTAATGATAGCACCATCTATGAATGTTCATATGTATGAGAATCCAATCGTTCAGAATAACATGAAGCTTCTTGCATCCTATGGTTATGAGATCATTGAAGCGGATGAAGGCTATTTGGCATGCAGAGATATAGGAAAGGGCAAGCTTCCGCCGGAGGATGCTTTAGTTGAGTATGTTGTTCGTGCGTGTGCAAAAGAGAAGGATTTGGCAGGAAAAAAGGTTTTGGTTACAGCGGGAGCCACAATGGAAGCAATTGATCCTGTTCGTTATATTACAAATCATTCAACAGGGAAGATGGGATATGCTTTGGCAAGGCGTGCAATGCTCCGTGGTGCGGATGTTACGCTTGTAGCCGGTCAGACTGCACTTGACGATCCGTTGTTTGTCAATGTTAAGCGCGTGAAGTCTGCGAAGCATATGTATGAGGTTGTCACAGCGCTTGCTCCGGAGCAGGACATTATTATTAAAGCGGCAGCAGTTGCTGATTACAGACCGGTTAATGTCGCTTTGGATAAAATTAAGAAAAAGGATGGCGATATGTCGATTGCGTTAGAGCGTACCGATGATATTTTAAGCTATCTGGGCTCTCACAAGCGGGATGGACAGTTCTTGTGCGGTTTTTCGATGGAAACAGAGAATATGCTGGAAAATTCAAAGGCTAAGCTTGTTAACAAAAATGTTGATATGATTGCAGCAAACAATCTCAAGGTTGCTGGTGCAGGCTTTGGAACGGACACGAACGTTATGACGCTTATTACAGGGAAAGAGATTGTAGAACTTCCGATGCTAAGCAAGGAAGATGTTGCAGACAAAATTCTTGATATGATAATAGAAAATATGTAATAATAGAAGCATTCAAAGTCATGCATTTTGAATGCTTTTGTTATCTACCGCGCCGCAAGGCCGCGGCCTTGTGGTAAGGGGGATATGAGAAATGTTTTATGAATTAGAAGACACATCAAAGGCAGCAGCGTTGTTTGAAGGCTGGGATGAAACTATCATATGGTCATGTTTGGAACAGGTGATGGGACATGTTTTTGTAGATGATTCGGATAAACCAAAGTCGGCTATGGCAATGCTTGGAGATTTTTGTTTTTTTGCGGGGGAACCAAACCGTGCGTTCGTTGAGTTTAAGCCGCAATGTTGCAAACAGGGTTTTATGATTATGGTACCGCAAACGAGAGCCTGGGGTGGATTGATTGAGCTTGTATATCCAAAGAAGTTAACAAAAAAGACGCGATATGCGATAAAAAAAGAACCTGCTGTATTTGATACAAAGAAGCTTCAAAGGGCAATCGAAGACGCCCCTTGCAATGTTACACTTCGTATGATTGATAAGGAGCTTTTTGATTTTGTAAAAGGAACTTCCTGGACAAGAGACTGGACTTCACAATACGATTCGTTTGAACAGTATGAAGCACTCGGGGCCCTTGGCGTTGTACTCATGAAAGATGGCAAAGTCGTTTCCGGTGCATCTGCATATTCCGTATATAAAAAGGGGATTGAAATTGAAATTGACACAAAAGAAGAATACCGACAAAACGGATATGCATATTTGTGTGCTTCAAAGCTTATTCTGGAGTGTCTGAAACGTTCAAAATATCCAAGCTGGGATGCAGCGAATCTTCATTCTGTTGCGCTGGCTGAGAAATTAGGATATCATTTTGACCATGAATATACAGTATATGAAATAGTAGGATATTAAACGAGGATTTTATGTTATCACATTCGGATTTTTCAAAATTGTTAAACAGCTGTGAGACTACGATAAACGTAACGAACAAGCGATTATATAATATTGTTAATGACTACAGTGCTATCACGAGAGAGCTTTGTAATGCGTATAAGATAATATGTGATACGAAAGCCAAGGTAATTCTTGAAAAAAAGGATTTGGAAGAATTAAATGCA
The DNA here is from genome assembly GCA_945492935.1 of uncultured Lachnospiraceae bacterium. Lineage (GTDB taxonomy): Bacteria > Bacillota > Clostridia > Lachnospirales > Lachnospiraceae > Coprococcus_C. The sequence goes on along the minus strand of CALYVE010000274.1, from coordinate 388 downwards.
AACAGGGATAGCATTCGCATTAGTGTATTACGCGAAGCGGGCTTCCATAATATTTATCAGCTGCGCGATTTTAATACGTCTGCACTCCAGAGTATCAAAGGTATAGGGGAAGAAAGTGCAAAGAAAATTGTCGAAAATGTACAGCGAATGTATGATAAGGCAGTTGCGGAAGCAGGCTTTCGTCTGGATTATGACCATAGAAATCCGGCGACGGATGAGTTTGTCAGACTTATGTATTTTGGTATGCATGGGAAGAAAATCTATGATGAAGCTATGCCGTTTGCCCTCACCTCGCATGAGAGAAACACAAAGACATTACGCATACTAAAGGAGAACACGACACTTTTTAAGTGGATGATCTATAATCGCGAAAAACGCGAATACTATG
>CALYVE010000273.1 GCA_945492935.1 uncultured Lachnospiraceae bacterium | reverse complement strand
CCCTTAGCGTTATATTTCATTATATACGTAATAAGCTGTTTTAATAGTCCCCTTGGTACAAATTCAAAGGAATAATAATAAATCAGCAACGAAACAAAAGCATATATCAGCAAGGAGAAATCAAAACAGACACCCAAAAAATCACTAAAAATATCCGTGAATCCTGCAAAAATCACTAAAAAAGCCAAATTTGTGTATTTTTTTCGGTATATTTTTGCTATCGTAAAACCTCGAATCAAAAATATAGCAACCGAACCACCCAAAGCCGCATAAAACATAATATTATATAACACCATTGTGGCACTCATATGCCCAATCATATAATATGTATTTCCAAATGCATCCTCTGACAATATTACGGAAAAAATGCGTTCTGTCTTTATATTGACGATAAAAGCTCCTATAAAGTACAATGCCAAAATTCCATATATGAGACGAATGATACCCGGGAATTTTTCATATCTTGCATAAACGCGTGCATAATGAAGAAACGTATACGCAAACCCCAAAAATGCAATATTAAATAACCCATATACGAGAAGTGCCATTTTTTCGGATGATACAAGTAAAGCTATCGAATAACAAAGAATGGCAAATACAATGCATGCATTCACATGTACAGAAAAATATATCGGCTGCGTTGTATTCATTTTTTTGAAGTTGGTTACTCTATATAACAGAAAAACAGCAACCAACCATAAAATAGCGATATAAATATACTGCAAAATATCACCTCTCTATTACGCTAAGTATGTATTTTCAAAATCATCTACCCGCATTGGCTTTGCAAAGAAATATCCTTGAACGATGTCTATCCCCATTTGAATGAGCATTTCATACTGTTCTTTCGTCTCAACACCCTCCGAAATCACATGCATACCAAGTTCTTTTGCAAGTACGACAACTGATTGAAGAATATCTTTACTCTTCTCTGACAGATCAGAATTACGCAAAAATCCCATGTCAATCTTTAAAGTATCAACATTAAATTCGGATAGCATGTTTAATGATGAATACCCACTGCCAAAATCATCCATTTCCACAAAAAATCCATAATTCTGCAACCGTTTTATCAGATCAATTTGTGTATTCATATCAGACATCACAGCTGTTTCCGTAATCTCTAAATGAAGGTTTCCCGGTGAGATATCATACTCCTCAACCAACCCGGTAAACACCTCATAAATATTAAGGAAATAGAAATCTTTTGTCGAAATATTTACAGATAACGAATAATCCGTTTTCCCTTGTTTCTTCCATTTGGATAATAATTGACATGCCTGTTGCCAAATATACAAATCCAGTTTGCTAATCAAATTTGTTTTTTCATAAATCGGAATAAAATCTCTTGGCTGGATAATGCCTTGCACAGGATGAATCCAACGTGTCAACACTTCAGCTCCGACTACTTTTCCGGTCGTGCTTATCTGTGGCTGCAAATACATTTGGAACTGACCGGATGCAAGTGCATCCGGAAAGAATGCCATAACACTCTGTTCCTTAATCACATTCCTGCGCATGCTTTCATCGTAATATACAACGACACCTTCATAGCCATTTTTTACAGAATTAATTGCCAGATTCGCACGGTCACACATGACAGATACATCCATTGACGGATCCGTAATATCATATACCCCCACATACATATTAATCGGAATACTTGTTCCAACGAATTTGCTTGTACGACGAATTCTTGCAACAAAATCCTCTTCATTGAAATGGGATTTCGGCATACAAATTGCAAATCGGTCCCCCTGCAATCTGCAGCAGAATTCTTTTCCTGTCAACAGTTGCTCAAGCATGTTTGCAATTCGAATGAGAATCTCATTTCCTTTTTCTTCTCCGTACACATCATTTATCATCTTAAAATTTTGAACATCCGTACAAACCATACAATACGGTTCATCAATTTGTTTCAAATATGCACTCACACTTTTGAAAAAATATTCCTTGTTATTAATACCTGTCAAAACATCATGAGAAACTAAATATCGATGTCTGCGATTTTCTTCAATTTTCGTTGTTTGATCTTCAAATATGAGACAACTTCCTATTAGCTTTCCCGCATCACTTAATTTTTGAAATTTAACTTCGAAATATTTACTATCATCATCCGTCTTTATCACTTCGCTCCATGACGTCTCATAAAATTGTTCCAGATTTTTTTCTTCGACAAGATTCAGATAGTATTTTGTAAAGTCCTCCATACGATTAGCATTGTGAAACAGCTTTCTTGCGGTCTCATTTGCATGGATACATCGCGAATTAATATCAAAACATAAAATTGCAGAATCAGAATTTCGAATAACAAAAGAGAAAAGGTTGTTCACCAAACGATAAGGCTTAAAGAAATAAATATAATAATAAATCGCAATAACGGAACAACCGTAAGAAATAACTGAAAAATCATACATTCTTCCGAAAACCATATATATTATATTCATTGTAATTGCGAAGCACATAATACCAATGACAACGATATATTTATCTTTGTAGACCTTCGATGTCTTTATCGTCTTTTCAATGAGTAAAGCAAAGATAACAAAAATCAAAAGATAGACATATGCCAAATGGAAAAAGAAAAGCGTTTTTCGCATAGTAACACGATAAAACATGAATAAATCCATATCGAAAACGGCAGACACACGAAATACATTTTTGTGGAAGATATTTGTAATCATATTTATGCAGTCCAGAACAAAAAGAGTATTAAAAATTGAACGTGCCATTTTTTTACCCTTCTTGTATTGGACATATTCCTTAATGAATAGAACC
>CALYVE010000272.1 GCA_945492935.1 uncultured Lachnospiraceae bacterium | reverse complement strand
GGCGCAGGACCCTGCCGGCAGTGCAATCAAAAGAATTACTGATTCGGATATACTTTGGAGGGAATGGAACATGTTAGTTGATTATTTAGTGGAAGATAATAAAAATGTTACCGCAAAAGAATACATGGGGATTTTTGGAAATCCGATTAAGCATACGCTTTCGCCTGTAATTCATGATACATTAAGTGAAGCATTTGGTATTGATGCAAAATATGTTCCATATCAAATTCCTGTTGAAAAACTTGATGCGGCTGTGAAAGAAGCCTATACGAATGGAATGCTTGGGTTAAATATTACGGTTCCGTTTAAACAACAGGTGATGGAAAGTCTTGTGGATATTGATCCTGCAGCACGCGCAATAGGCGCGGTTAATACACTTGTACGAGGTGCGGGAGGATTTGTAGGCTACAATACGGATATGCCCGGTCTTGCGAGGGCAATTGCTTCAGAAGGATTAAAACTTCAAAATAGCAAAGTGATTCTGTTAGGCGCCGGCGGAGCGGCACGTGCTGTTGCATATATGTGTTTGAAATACGGTGCAAATAAGGTATATATCATAAATCGAACCTTTGAAAACGCAAAAAAACTTGCAGATGATATGAATGCCTGTTTTATGTGCGAGAAAATGATACCTGTTTCAGCGGCAGATTATAAGATGATTCCAAAGGATTCTTATTTTATGCTTCAGTGTACCTCGATTGGCTTGCATGAAAACGACGGACTTCCTTTAATTGACGATGTTTCGTTCTATGAGATGGCGTCAGCGGGTGTTGATCTGATTTATAATCCCGCGAAAACACCATTTCTCTGTCTTCTAAAAAAACTTGGCATCCCTTGTATGAATGGGCTTAAAATGCTTCTTTATCAGGGAATTATGGCTTATGAATTATGGACGGGAAAAGAAGTGTCGGATACTTTGTCAGAAAAGGTGTATAGAAATCTGTGCAAGAAGATATACGGTGATAAGATTGTGCTTATTGGCTATATGGGGGTTGGAAAAACAACAATCGGCAAACATATATCAGAAGAATATGGTTACAAATTTATTGATACGGATGCGTTAATTGAACAAAATTTCAATATGAAAATACCGGATATATTTGAAAAATATGGAGAAATGCGATTTCGCGAGATGGAGACGGAATTACTCCGCACGCTTACGACAAAGAATGAGAATTATGTAATATCTACAGGGGGCGGTTTGCCGCTTCGTGAAGAAAACCAAAAGCTGCTCAAAAAGCTCGGAAAGGTTTATTATTTGCAGGCAGATGCCGATACAATATACAGTAGGGTTAAGGGAGATAAAAGCAGACCGCTTCTTGATTGTGAGGACCCTTATAATAAGATTTGCAGTATGCTTGCCATACGAGATCCGAAATATCGTTCAGTGGCAGATGAATGTATCGATGTTACGCAAAATACGCCGGCAGAAATTGCTTCAAAAATCATTCAAAATAACTGATTTTCGTTGATTTTTAGCTGTAAAAATTGTATAATAAATTGTTGGATATTGTGTCGATATATTATTTGCGCGAGGTGTTTATATGCCAAATACAAATGATAAAAATCAAAAGCAATTGAATGCTTTTTTACATACAAAATGCATGGATGCGCATAAGGGTTTTACATTGGTTGAATTGATGGTGACACTTGCAATTCTTGGCATATTATTAACGTTGTCCGTTTCCGGTCTTTTGACTTGGCGTGATTGGTCAGATTTTAATCGTGTTAATGAATATGCTGAGACAATGTTTTTGTCGGCACAAAATCAATTGTCAGAATATAGTGCAAATGGTACCATGCAGGATTTTCGTGCGCGCGTTGTTGATGCAGGAGTATCCAACGTACCCGTAGAATTAATTACAGCAGAAGATGGCTTACCGTTGACGCAGGATATTGATCAGATAGCGGCTTCGGATAAGCATTATATTTGGATGTCAGAAAACAAAGGCACCCTTGTTTGCGTGCGTGCAGAAAAGGGTGATTATAGCAGATATTTACAAGGGGCAGACACGAATAGTGCGACTGCTCCGTTTGTGTTTGAATTATTGGATTCTTATATTTACGATCAGAGTCTTTTGAATGAGACAATCTGCATCGAATTTTCTCTTGAGGACGGTCAGGTCTTTTCGGTCCTTTTCACAGACAAATGCGCAACGGATGGAACAACGGAATATTCGCGCTTTGTATACACAAAAAATGATAGTGACAGAGGGGATGTTTGCATTCTTGACCGACAGGAAGCTGCACGCAAACAACGCATGACCGGATATTATGGCGTTGACACGCTTTCAAAGGCAATACAGGGGGGTCAGAAAAAGATTTCAATTTCTGATTTGGAGCTTCATAATTCGAACACTTTGTTTTTGTCATTTGGTGTCAGCAATGCTTCGGGTGCAGTATCAGCGTTGAATTATGATATTGTGATTTATGATGCGGATGAACCGGATAAGGATTTTCTTTCTTTTACTTTGAGTGGAACAAAACTGAAAAATGCTAAAAACAGAGAAATCCAAAATTGCGTAGTGACCCGTCATCGATATGAGGCTTCAAGCAATAGCGTTGTTTCGCACAATTTGGGTGAAATGCCGATTTTGGCATGGATAAATGATTCCGGAAAGATTGAGATATTACTTGATGCTGCTGATTTTCAAGCAAATTCAAAGCTTTATGGAGATGCAATGGACATAATGCTTACTGACGGGTTGCAGGAGGATACGATTGCATTAAATCATTCTGTTTCAAAGCTTATGACTACTTATAGCTTCCATAGATTTGGTC
>CALYVE010000271.1 GCA_945492935.1 uncultured Lachnospiraceae bacterium | reverse complement strand
TACAAAGATACTATATACTTTTGTATATTTCGCACAAATACTATAATAATTCGTATCCGAGGAGGCATGCAAATGAGTTTTCAACAGGAATTAAATCACAAATTATATATTTCAAGAGAAAATAATATACGCCACATGGATTACGGGCGTGAATTTCAGTTTTACAAGGCAATTGCATCCGGCGACATCAAACGTACCCGCGAAGGTTTGAAGCGATGGGAGATTTCAAACGGATATGAGGAAACCGAAGAACGAAACGGAAAGCTCTCAAAGGATCCGCTGCAAAACAGAAAATACCATTTCGCAATTCTAACTGCCTTGATTACACGTTTTTGTGTTGACGCCGGCTTGAATCAGGAGATTGCTTACAATATGAGTGATATTTTCATTCAGCAGGCCGATGAATGCACATCGATTGCACAGATAAATGAACTTACCAAAAGCTCTGTGATGGAATTCGCCCTCCGTATGCGCGACGAAAAAAAGAAAAACATCTACACAAAACAGATTGTAAAATGTCTTGATTACATTTTTGATAATCTGAACCAAAACCTTCATGTTGATGCTATCGCCGAATATTTGCAGATGACCCCATCCTATTTATCAAGGCTTTTTTCAAAAGAGGTTGGTATTTCCATTTCTGCATACATAAAAAATCTGCGCCTTGAAACCGCAGCGCAGATGCTAATTTATTCAGATTATGAAATTTCGGAAATTGCCACGTATTTACTTTTTTCTTCACAAAGCCATTTTACGACTGCATTTTTGAAAAAATATGGCACAACGCCAAAGAAATATCGCGACGAGAACCAAACTACAGCAATGAACCTTAATCATAAGGATACTTAGTTTGATTTTTTTGCAGCAATGATCCCATCAACATATTGCTTAATAATACCTGCTGCCGCATCAATACCAACATTTGTGACGTCGATACACATATCATAATATCGGGAATCTCCCCATTTTGTATCGGCGTAACTATTGTGGTATGTACGTCTGCGACGATCCATCTTAACCATCATGTCTCGCGCTTTTTTCGCGGAAATATGATGCTCCTTCATCAAGAAATCGATTTTCTTATCCTCTTTACCGGTAATAAAGATTGTTACGAGACAGTCCTTATATCGAAGCACGTAATCCGATACCCGACCTACCACAACAAACGACTCTCCTGCATCAGCACGCTCACGCAAATACTTAAACTGTGCCCTTGCCGTAATCTCCTCTGCTGAGCTTACATATCTTCCGACTCGTTTTGAAAGTAAATAGTTTCGAGGTTTTTCATCATATTCCTCATAATGCTTTGGATCAAAATCCAGCTCGTTAGACATCTGTTCGAGTATATTACTGTCATAAAGAGAAATTCCATATTCCTCTGCAAGTTTTTTTGCAACATGATCCCCTCCGGCTCCAAACTCACGACTAATCGAAATAATAAGCTGATCTCCCATATTTTGTCCCCCCTAGCAATACCGTATAAATATCATTATCATAGAAATAGTAACTACGATAAACGTGGCCGGTGCAGCACTCTTGCAATATCTGCCCCATTTAATCGGATGACCACTCTTTGCAGCGACAGAAGTACCGACAACATTTGCAGAAGCCCCAATAGGGGTTGCACTACCACCGATATCCGTACCCATCGAAAGCGTCCAAGCAAGTGTTTCAAGCGGAACGCCCTGCGTAGCCGCAAGACTCTTAATTACAGGTAGCATCGTTGCGGCAAAAGGAATATTGTCAACAAATGCACTGGCAATTGCTGAAATCCATAAAATAATGGCAACCATAATGTATATATTACCACCACTGATTCTTCCTATTAAACCGGCAATCTTTACAAGAATTTCTGTCTGTTCAAGACCACCAACAACAACAAATAATCCAATAAAGAACAGTAAAGTCTTATAATCAACCTTTTTGATTAATTCAAGGGCCGACTTTCCGGCACAAAGCAAGGTAATAATCGCAATGGTTGTTCCAATAAATGCAACGGTAAGTCCGGTTGAAGAATGTGTAACCAAAAGAACAACTGCACATACGAAAATAATGCTGCTAAGCACAAAATCCTTTTTGTTTGTAATTGCATCCTTTGGTGCCGGAACCGTTGCAAAATCTACAACATATCCATCCTTTGAAACTAACTGCTTACGAAAAACGAAATAGAAATATGCAATTACAAAAACTAAACTCACAGCTACCATCAGTCCGGTATTTAAAAGGAAATCCGAAAACGAATAGCCAAGGGCTGTACCGATAATAATATTTGGCGGATCTCCGCACATTGTTGCGGAACCACCGAGGTTCGCGCAAAAAATCTCTGACAGAATCAGCGGTACCGGGTCAACCTTAAGCAGCTTTGAAAGTTCAACCGTTACTGCTGCCAAAAACAGAATTACGGTAATGCTGTCAATAAACATTGACAACACCGCTGACATAATCATAAAAGTAATAAACAACGGAACAATTCTGTAGCGAACAATCTTCGCAAGTGTAAGACAAAGCCAACGGAAAAAGCCTGCCTTCGCCATGCCTTCAACCATTACCATCATTCCGGCCAGAAAAATAATAGTGGCCCAGTTAATACCGGAAGACTCCTCTGCTGCCTCTCCGGAAACAATCCAAAAATCCTTCGTAAAAATGCTTTGAACATTTAAAGTGTTTTGAATGGCTTCCTTACTTTGCATGGCTGCTCCAAAAACAAGCCCGATTGTCAAAACTCCCGCTCCTATTGTAATAAAATGTTTTTCGAAACATTCTAATACCATAAGAACAAACATTGTACAAAATATTAAAATTGCAAGAACCTGT
>CALYVE010000270.1 GCA_945492935.1 uncultured Lachnospiraceae bacterium | reverse complement strand
ATGATCTGCCACTCGGTTGCCGGTAATTTTGACTCCCTTCATAGCGTCAATCATGTACTCTGCTTCTTCGCTCTGATAGTAGTATGGCAACATGATTTTAGATAATGCAGAAGCATCCTCGTTGTTAATTGCATCGACAAATACCTCAAGAGCCTCCTCAGATGTTTCAACACCATTTTTCTTGAGAATTACCTTTGTAACAAACAAATATACAAGAAATGCAAGTAAAATAACAAAGGCTATTTTGATAAGATTTAATATGAGTCTGCCATGCCTCTGCTTCTTTTTACGTTCTTCTTCCTCAATAAAGTTACGAGCCATGGAAGCCGGAATCGAACCTCCCTTAAACGGATCTTCCTCTGCAGTATCATCGTCCTCTGCTCGCAAAATATCAGTATAACCAGACCCCGAACCAATCGTCTTACCTAATGAAGCAGTTGGTTTATGCTTCTCCTCCTGTGGTTTCAGGGATAACCCCGCTGTCGCCTTGACTACCGTGGCACCACAGTCCGGGCAAACCAATACATAATCATCAACTTCGCATCCACACACATGACATATTTTCATACAGTGTAACGCCTCCCCCAAAAGAAAATATCTACGCAGAGTATAACAGAAATTGCCATTTTATTCAAGTATTTTTGTATAGCCTACTTGCTAATCATCAATGATATTTAACAAATTAAGCGGAGTATCCAAATTGATGTATTCTGCCTTTCTCTTAGCAGGTTGCATTGTACCTTCCTTTAAATACCAAACTGCTTGTGCCACATGCATACCTACTGTCGTAGCCGCCTCAAGCTCATTACTTCCGCCATCGCCAACATATAAGCATTCATCGGCAGAAAGAGAAAGCTTCTCTAAACAACGTCGAAATATCTCCTGATCTGGCTTTTGAATTTTCTCCTCATAAGAAAGACATACCGCGTCAAAATACGGAAACAATACGCTCTTTCGAATGACCATCGCCTCCTCAGAAAAACAGTTGCTAATCAAACCGATTTTAATCCCTCTGTTTTTCAAAGCCTGAAGCAGCGGAATAATCTCTTGATGAAGATGCTTAAATGCCTCTTTTTTGCATGCAATACGCTTTTTTACAATCAATCTATGCTTCTCTTCCGTATAACAATCACATTCCTTTAATATTTGCTCTAATAAGCCTTCAAATGTGTACTGTCCGATTGCACGCCCTGTCTCCGTCGGACGCCATAATTCCTGAAACTTAAAAACAGGAATGCCGGCATCTTTTGCAATTTGTTCCCCGAAATATAACGGACTCTCATAAAGTGTAATCAACGTTTCGTACATGTCAAAAATAACAGCCTTTATCATATAAGCTTCCTCTTCTCATTTCGATTTGTAAACATGATAAAAAATGAAAAGCCCGGAAACCCTTACTAATACTAGGATTACCAGACCTCTAACAAAAACGATATAAGCAGTTCGTAGGGGAATCGAACCCCTGTTTTCGCCGTGAGAGGGCGACGTCTTAGCCGCTTGACCAACGAACCATTTTGAAACCTTTGTCAGTATATCAAAAGGTTTCAAAAAATGCAAGTGTTTTTTACAAAAAATTTTAATTTATTTAAAATCTTATTCTTTGATTGTCATAGGAACGATATTATTGACCAACTCGTGTTCATCCAAAGTAGTAATCTGTCGGTCTACAACAATGTATCGATCGGTATGTCCACGCAAGTATTCCTTACCATCTTCCATAATAATCTCTTCCACAAGAACATCTACCTCCTCGCCCGCAAAGGAATGTTCAAAGGCAGCCTTATGCTTCGCAGTCATTTCAAGAAGACAATTGCTTCTGCTATCCTTCAATACGTCAGGCACCTGATTTGGCATACGATCGGCAACAGTATTCTTGCGTCTCGAATATTTGAAAATATGCATCTCATAGAGCTGAAGCTTCAAAAGATTTTGTCTTGTTGTCTCAAACTCTTCGTCCGTCTCGCCCGGAAAACCGACAATTATATCTGTAGTAAGAGCCGGACGATCAAAATAAGTACGGATCAACTCGCATTTTTCCATATATTCCTCAATGGTATAATGACGATTCATACGCTTTAATGTTTCATTACATGCACTCTGAAGCGATAAATGAAAATGCGGACAAAACTTTTTATTATTTTTTAACCCCTCCAGAAAACGTTCTGTAATGATGCGCGGCTCCAGGGAACCAAGTCGTACACGTAAAAGCTTTGGAATTGCACTGACAGCAGTAATCAAATCAAGTAAATCACCGCCACCATTTGTATCTTCGTACGAAGAAAGATTAATACCTGTAAGAACAACTTCATGAATACCATTTAAAGACAATGTTGTAATCTCTTCAATAACCTCATCCATGGCACGGCTTCTGATTCGTCCTCTTGTATATGGAATAATACAATACGAGCAAAAATTATTACATCCATCCTGCACTTTGACATAAGCGCGCGTATGGTCATGCGGTGCAGAAAGCCACATGCTCTCGTATTCCTTTGTCGCATTAATATCAATAAAATTATCTTCAATGACCTTGTTTTCAAAATAAGCATTAAGAATACGGGCTACATCCTTCTTACGATTATTACCAATCAAGAGCCCAATAGTGCCTTCCTTCTCAATTGCATCCTTCTCTGCCTGCACATAACAGCCTGTTACAACAATTAATGCATTCGGATTTTTTTTCTTCGCCCGATGAATAATCTGTCTTGATTTGCGTTCTGCCATATTTGTTACGGCACATGTGTTAATAATATAAACATCTGCCTTTTCATCAAAAGAGACGATGTTACAATGCTCTTTTTCAAGCAAATCCATCATACTGTCAGAC
>CALYVE010000269.1 GCA_945492935.1 uncultured Lachnospiraceae bacterium | reverse complement strand
AAAAGCTTTTTGGAGCAAAGATGCATCAATCATATCAACTGCCACTATGGTTTTCCTCCCACTAATCTATAACGCGAACACCCTCAACAAAAATGTTGATGGCTTTTACCGGCATACCGGTCATCTCTTCTACCGAATAACGAACAGACTGAATAAGATTATCGCAAACTGTAGAAATACATACACCATATGCAACAATAATATGAAAATCGATTGACAACTGATTTTCTTCATCAATTACAACATTTACTCCCTTGCTGAGCGAGTCGCCCTTCAAAAGCTTAGCAATTCCATCCTTCATGCTGATTGTGGCCATACCAACGATACCAACACACTCTAACGCCGCATGACCAGCATACTGTGCAATTACTTCATTTTCGATAACAATCTCTCCATGCTCATTTGACATATAGCCTTTCATGCAATCGACCTCCCATAGAATCAATTTCATTATTTATCAATAAAAAAACACAATTTCATGCATACATTATACCCAACAAGTCCCATTTTATCAAGTTAAAACAACGATTCGTGACTTTTTTTAAAATTAATGCGAAATTTCTTTAAATTTTTCTTGCATATTATTTTATTTTTTGCTAATATATTCATGTTGCGAGCCTACGGGCCAATATTTATTTGTCAAGGAGGTGCTAACGATGGCAAAGTGTAGTATTTGTGATAAAGGCGCTCATTTCGGTAATAATGTGAGCCATTCTCATAGAAGATCAAACAGAATGTGGAAGTCTAACATTAAGTCTGTAAAGGCAGTAGTTGATGGTACTCCTAAGAAGATTTATGTTTGTACAAACTGCCTCAAGTCAGGCAAAGTAGAGAGAGCTTAATATCTCATAAAAAACTACCGATTGTTAGGTAGTTTTTTATTTGTCAAAAATACCATATCGCGCTTTTTTCCGCCGATAGTAAATTTAAATGGCACCAACCGGTATTCCATCCGGCTGATGCCACTTCTTTTATATCATTGAAAGCTGTATACGTTTCTTATCTAAATCGACTGCAAGAACAGTAACATCTACAATATCACCGACAGAAACGACCTCAAGCGGATGCTTAATGAATCGCTCTGTCATCTTTGAAATGTGCACAAGACCATCCTGATGTACTCCTATATCAACAAATGCTCCAAAATCAATTACATTTCGCACAGTACCTTTTAATGTCATTCCTTCCCGAAGGTCCTTCATTTCAAGAACATCACTTCGAAGAATAGGCTTTTGAAGTTCTTCACGCGGATCTCTTCCCGGCTTTTCTAATTCTTGAATGATATCCAACAATGTTGGTTCACCAATACCGAGTGTTTCCGCCATCTTTGAAGTATCCGGTATTTTCCTGCGAATAGATTTCATTCCTCCGCATTTTATTTCAGCATCACTTATATCAAGTTTTTTCATAAGCGCCTTAGCTGCCGCATAACTCTCCGGATGAACACTTGTTGCATCAAGTACTTCCTCACTATCGCGCACACGAAGAAAGCCTGCGCACTGCTCATATGCTTTTGGTCCAAGCTTTGGAACCTTAAGAAGCTGATTACGGCTCTTAAACTCACCATTTTCTTCGCGGAATGCTACGATATTTTTTGCTAATGTTTTGTTAATACCGGATACATATTCAAGCAATGATGCCGATGCAGTATTTAAATCAACACCTACACTATTTACACAGTCTTCAACAACTGCAGATAATGCATTTCCAAGGTTCTTCTGGTTCATGTCATGCTGATATTGACCGACGCCGATTGACTTTGGATCGATTTTTACAAGCTCAGCCAGCGGATCCTGAATTCGCCTTGCAATCGATGCCGCGCTACGTTGACCGACATCAAAATTAGGAAATTCTTCTGTTGCAAGCTTACTTGCTGAATAAACAGACGCCCCTGCTTCATTCACGATAACGTATTTTATATCCTTTTTAATCTCTTTTAACAGTTCAACAATAACCATCTCTGACTCACGGCTTGCTGTTCCATTACCGAGCGAAATTAATGAAATATTGTATTTATCGATTAATTTTTTAAGTATTTCTTTTGATTCTGTAACCTTATTCTGTGGTGCAGTCGGATAGATTACAACGGTATCAAGCACCTTACCTGTCGCATCAACAACAGCAAGCTTACAGCCTGTACGAAAAGCCGGATCCCATCCAAGTACAACCTGTCCGGCTACCGGAGGCTGCATAAGAAGCTGATGCAAATTTTTTCCAAATACACTGATTGCTCCATCTTCAGCCATCTCCGTAAGTTCATTCCGAATCTCTCGCTCTATTGACGGTGCGATTAATCTTGTATAGCTGTCTTCAATTGCTTCTGCGATATAAGATGCGCTCTCATGATCTTTCTTATGAATAATTGTCTTTTTGAGATAGTTAATAATATCGTCCGTTGGTGCTTCCACCTTGACTGTGAGAATTTTTTCCTTTTCTCCTCGGTTAATTGCAAGGATTCGATATCCTACAAGCTTGTTAATCGGCTCAGAAAACTCATAATACATCTCGTAAACTGTTTTTGCATCTTTATCCTTTGCAGTTGATACAAGCAGACCCTTTTTTCGGGTAATATCACGAATCTTCGTGCGATATTCTGCCTCATCTGCATAGTTTTCGGCTAAAATGTCTTTTGCCCCCGCAATCGCATCTTCAACAGTAAAAACTTCTTTTTCTTCAGATATATATGCTTTTTCCTCATCTTCAATTGACTTATCAGACATTTGAAGACAAATGATATTTGCAAGTCCCTCTAAGCCCTTCTCCTTTGCGATTGTCGCACGTGTCCGTCTCTTTGGACGATACGGACGATACAAATCCTCAACCGCAACAAGCGTCATTGCATCT
>CALYVE010000268.1 GCA_945492935.1 uncultured Lachnospiraceae bacterium | reverse complement strand
AAAGGGGTGACAGTATGATAAAAAAAGAAATGATAGCAATGCTTTTAGCAGGAGGACAAGGAAGTCGTTTGGGAGTTTTGACATCAAAACTCGCAAAGCCAGCAGTTGCATTTGGAGGCAAATATAAGATTATTGATTTTCCATTAAGCAACTGTATTAACTCCGGCGTTGATACGGTTGGCGTACTGACACAGTACAGACCTCTCCGTTTAAATCAGCACATCGGAATCGGTATGCCTTGGGACCTTGATAGAAGTATCGGTGGTGTAACGGTATTACCGCCATATGAAAAAAGTGAGAACAGTCAGTGGTATACAGGTACTGCTAACGCAATTTACCAGAATATCGAATATATTGATTATTACAATCCGGAATACGTTTTGATTCTTTCCGGCGATCATATATATAAGATGGACTATGAAGTGATGCTTGACTATCATAAGACAAGCAAGGCTGACATTACAATTGCTACATATCAGGTACCAATGGAAGAGGCAAGCAGATTTGGTGTAGTAATTACAGATGAGACCGGTTGTATCAAAGAATTCGAAGAGAAACCGGAGAAACCACGCAGTAATAAAGCATCAATGGGTATTTACATATTCAACTGGAAGCTTCTGAAAGAAGCACTGACGGTTATGAAGGATGTTCCATCCTGCGACTTTGGTAAGCATATTATTCCGTATTGCCATGAGAACGGCAGTAAGATTTGTGCTTACGAATATAAGGGATACTGGAAGGATGTAGGAACGCTCGGTTCCTATTGGGAAGCCAATATGGAGCTTGTGGATATTATTCCTGAATTTAATCTTTATGAGGAATTCTGGAGAATCTACACAAAGAGCGATATTTTACCTCCTCAGTATATTGATCCTGCAGGAAATGTTACAGAGAGTATTGTCGGTGAAGGAACAGAGATATACGGAGCTGTAAAGCATTCCGTTATTGGTTCCGGTGTAAAAATCGGCAAGGGTTCTGTTGTAAAAGATTCCATCATCATGAATGGTGCTGTTATTGGTGATGGCGCTATGATTGATAAGGCAATCATTGCTGAGAATGTTGTGATTGGTGCGAATGCAATGCTTGGCGTTGGTGAGGAAGCACCGAACGAATATGCACCACATATTTATTCATTTGGCCTTGTTACCATTGGCGAGAATTCTGTTATTCCGCAAGGCGTTAAGATTGGGAAGAATGTTGCAATCTTTGGTGAAACTACCATTGACGAGTATCCGGGCGGCGTATTAAAGAGCGGTTCAAGCATTATAAAGGTAGGTGAATAATATGAGAGCAATTGGATTAATTTTAGCAGGTGGCAATAGTAGCAAGATGGGTGAGTTGTCGGCAAAGCGTGCAGTTGCAGCTATGCCAATTGTCGGAAGTTATCGTGCAATTGACTTTACACTTTCAAATATGACAAACTCTCATATTCAGAAAGTAGCCGTATTTACACAGTATAATTCACGTTCTTTAAATGAACACTTGAATTCTTCAAAATGGTGGGATTTTGGAAGAAAGCAAGGTGGCTTATACGTATTCACACCAACGATTACAGCTACAAACAGTTATTGGTATAAAGGTACAGCAGATGCATTGTATCAGAATATTAATTTCTTAAAGTCAGCGCATGAGCCGTATGTAGTTATTGCATCCGGTGATGGTATCTACAAGTTGGATTACAACAAAGTACTTGAAGAGCATATCGCTACAGGTGCCGACATTACAGTTGTATGTAAGGACATTCCTGTTGGTGATGATGATATTAGTCGTTTTGGTATCCTTAAGCTTGCTGATGACAATCGTGTTATCAGTTTTGAGGAAAAGCCTCTTGTTGCAGAGACAAATACAGCATCAATTGGTGTATATGTTGTACGACGCAGACAGTTAATTGAGTTGCTTGAGGCTTGTGCAGCAGAAGGCAGAAGCGATTTTGTAAATGATATTCTTGTTCGTTACAAGAACGTAAAGAAGATTTATGCTTACAAGCTTGATACATACTGGAGAAATATCAGTACAGTTGAGTCATACTTTAAGACAAATATGGATTTCTTAAAAAGCGACGTTCGAGATTACTTCTTCAGACAGCATCCGGACATCTATTCAAAGGTTGAGGATCTTCCGCCGGCGAAGTACAATGGCGATGCGATTGTTAACAATAGTTTAGTAGCAAGTGGTTGTATCGTTAACGGTACGGTAGAAGACTCAATTTTGTTCAAGAAGGTTTATATTGGTAACAATTGTGTTATTAAGAACTCTATCATCTTGAATGATGTTCATATTGGAGATAATTCTTACATCGAGAACTGTATCGTAGAAAGCAGAGATACGTTGCGGGCTAATACTGTTCGTACCGGTGATCCGGATCAGATTAAGGTTATTGTTGAAAAGAATTTCAGATATGCGTTGTAAGCGGATAGATAGCAAAGGGGGGTTACTATGCAGATTACAGACGTGAGAGTTCGTAAAGTTGCCAAAGAAGGTAAGATGCGTGCAGTTGTTTCGATTACTATTGATGATGAATTTGTAGTTCATGATATCAAGGTTATTGAAGGAGAAAAGGGATTATTTATCGCGATGCCAAGCCGTAAGGCTTCTGATGGAGAGTATCGTGATATTGCACATCCAATTAACTCTGATACACGTGATATGATTCAGAAGTTGATTTTAAAAGCTTATGAGGAGTCAACGGCTGAAGATGCTATGGCAAATGCAGAAATATAATTTGTTAATGCTCGGGGCTGCCGTATGACAGCCCCTTTTTATAATATTGGCTTCGGGTGTCAAAAGCCTCTGTTGATACAGTGCCTCGGCAGATTGAGCAGATAAAAACGTCGGAATGGTTTGCAC
>CALYVE010000267.1 GCA_945492935.1 uncultured Lachnospiraceae bacterium | reverse complement strand
AAGGGAACCGATACGTTTGATTTCATCCTCAGCCTTTGAAATATTATGAAATGCCTTTTCAAGGTGCGAGAAAAGCAGCATGCCTTCTTCGGTTAACTGAACACCTTTTGAACTTCTAATAAAGAGCGTGACCTCAAGACCTTCTTCAAGCTTTGAAATAGATTTACTAATTGCCGGTTGGCTGATATAAAGTGCCTCCGCAGCTTTGCTGATACTTCCTGTCTGCGCAACCGTATAAAAGACTTTATAATTGTTTAAATTTTCATACATTGTAAAAACCTCCATCCCCTGATAATTCTTTATATCCGAAATAAAAAAGCATCACTAAAAACAGCATTACTATGTTGAAACAAAAGAAATATATCATAAAAATGGTATAACTTCAAGTTATGGATAGTATAAAAAGTATATATTATTATTATATTTTATTGTATGATACAATTTGTTACATATTTATATTCATAAAAGGAGGCAACAACTATGGGAATGACAATGACTCAGAAAATTCTGGCAAAACATGCAGGCCTTGCAAGCGTATCCGCAGGACAACTGATTGAGGCAGAATTAGATCTTGTTTTAGGAAATGACGTCACAGCTCCGGTGGCTATTCATGAGATGGAGAAGTTTCATAAAAAAGAAGTATTTGATAAGGAAAAAATCGCACTTGTTATGGATCATTTTACGCCCAACAAGGATATTAAAAGTGCAGAGCACTGTAAGTGTGTGAGACAGTTCTCAGGTGAGAATGAAATCAAAAATTTCTTTGATGTCGGAGAGATGGGTATTGAACATGCGCTCCTTCCTGAAAAAGGTCTTATCGTAGCAGGCGAGACATGTATTGGTGCAGATTCGCATACTTGTACATACGGTGCGCTTGGTGCTTTTTCTACAGGTGTCGGAAGTACAGATATGGCGGCCGGTATGGTTACAGGTAAGGCATGGTTTAAGGTACCTTCTGCAATCAAATTCAATATCGTAGGAGAAAAGGCTCCTTGGATTAGTGGTAAGGATGTGATCCTTCACATTATCGGAATGATTGGTGTTGACGGGGCTCTTTACAAGTCTATGGAGTTCGTAGGTGAAGGAATTAAGAATCTTACAATGGATGACCGTTTCACAATTGCAAACATGGCTATCGAGGCCGGCGCAAAAAATGGTATCTTTCCTGTAGATGAGTTGACAGAAGCGTACATGAAGGAGCATTCTACAAAGACTTATACAAAGTTTGAGGCTGATCCTGATGCTGAATATGATGATGAGTATACAATTGACCTTTCAAAGTTAAAACCAACAGTTGCATTCCCTCACCTTCCTGAAAATACAAAGACCATCGATGAGGTTGGCGAGATTAAGATTGACCAGGTAGTGATTGGTTCTTGTACAAACGGACGTATATCAGACATGCGAATTGCTGCCGAAATCATGAAGGGTAAGCATGCAGCAAAGGGTGTACGTGTTATCGTAATTCCGGGCACACAGCAAATTTATTTACAGATGCTTGAGGAAGGTCTTACAAAGATTTTTATTGAGGCAGGTGCGATTGTATCTACACCAACCTGTGGTCCTTGCTTAGGCGGTCATATGGGTGTTATGGCGGCAGGTGAGCGTACGGTTTCAACAACAAACAGAAACTTTGTAGGTCGTATGGGTCACGTTGATTCAGAGGTTTATCTGGCAAGTCCTGCAGTTGCAGCAGCTTCCGCAATTACAGGTAAAATTAGCTGCCCTTGCGAGCTTGGTTTATAGGAGGTGCTACAATGAAGGCATATGGTACAGTACATAAATATGGAGATAACGTTGATACGGATGTAATCATTCCTGCAAGATATTTAAATTCTTCCGATCCTGCAGAGCTTGCAAAAAATTGTATGGAAGATATTGATAAGGATTTTGTTAATCGTGTGAAGCCGGGCGATATTATGGTTGCAAACAAGAACTTCGGTTGTGGTTCATCCAGAGAGCATGCACCGATAGCAATCAAGGCTTCCGGTATCAGTTGTGTAATTGCCGAGACATTTGCACGTATTTTTTACAGAAATGCGATTAATATCGGACTTCCGATTATTGAATGTCCGGAGGCTGCGAAAGGAATCGAGGCGGGTGATATGGTCGAAATCGATTTTGACAGTGGCATGATTTATAACAAGACAAAAGGTACAAGCTTCAAAGGTCAGGCATTTCCTCCATTTATGCAGGAAATTATTACAAACGGCGGCTTGATAAACAATATCAACAAAAAGAATTCATAAATCGTTGCAAGGAGATAAAAAATGATTTGTAATATAGCAGTAATTAAAGGTGATGGTATCGGACCGGAAGTCGTTACACAGGCTATGAAGGTTTTAGATGCTGTAGGAGCAAAATTCGGACATACATTTAACTATGAACAGTTACTCATGGGCGGATGCTCCATTGACGCAACAGGCGAGCCTCTTACAGATGAGGCAGTTGAACGGGCAAAGGCAGCTGATGCAGTGCTGCTTGGCTCCATTGGCGGTAATACGAGCACATCTCCATGGTACAAGCTCCCGCCATCAAAAAGACCGGAAGCAGGTCTTCTCAAGATTCGTAAGGAGCTTGGTCTTTTTGCGAACTTAAGACCGGCAAATCTTTATGAGCAGTTAAAGGGCGCTTGCCCGTTAAAGGAAGAAATTGCGGACCGCGGTTTTGATATGATGATTATGCGAGAACTTACCGGTGGTCTTTATTTCGGAGAGAGAGAGACGAAAGAAATCGATGGTGTAATGACAGCCATTGATACACTTACATATAATGAAAGAGAGATGCGTCGTTTCGCAATTAAGGGCTTTAATATTTTTATGAAGCGTGGTAAAAATGTAACAAGCTTAGATAAG
>CALYVE010000266.1 GCA_945492935.1 uncultured Lachnospiraceae bacterium | reverse complement strand
TCATGTACAAAATTCTAAAAAAAGAGGTCTTAAATCAGGCTGTTGTTATGATGGAGGTTGAGGCACCTTACGTTTCCGCCCGCTGTGAAGCCGGACAGTTCGTAATCGTCCGGCTTGATGCTGATGGCGAAAGAATTCCACTTACAATCGCTGATTTTGACAGAGACAAAAACAGCGTTACTATTATTTTCCAGACAGTTGGTTACTCTACAAAGCTTATGGCAAAGTTAGAAGAGGGCGATGCATTTGAGGATTTTGTAGGTCCTCTTGGTCAGCCTGCTCCTTTTAAGGAATGGAAGAAGATTATAGGTGTTGCCGGTGGTGTTGGTGCAGCTCCGCTTTATCCACAGCTTAAGAAGCTTTCAGAGCAGGGTGTAGAGTGCGATGTAATTATTGGAGGAAGATCGGCTGAGTTTGTTATTCTTGCGGACAAATTTGCGAAGTTCTGTAAGAATGTATATATTATGACAGATGATGGTACGTTAGGTGAACAGGGCCTTGTAACAAAGAAATTAGAAGAGCTTATTGTTGCCGGCGAGGATTACGATCACGCAATCGCAATCGGACCACTCATTATGATGAAGTTTGTAGTTGAGGTAACGAAGAAGTATAATCTTCCAACTACAGTATCTCTTAACCCAATTATGATTGACGGAACAGGTATGTGTGGTGGCTGCCGTGTTACTGTTGGCGGCGAGACAAAGTTCGCTTGTGTAGATGGTCCGGATTTTGACGGTTTCCTCGTGGATTTTGACGAATGTATGAAACGTCAGACATTCTACAAAGAAGAAGAACATACATGTATGATGAAAATTGCCAAGTAAGAATAGGAGATAAAAATATGCCAAATATGAGTCCAACAAAGGTTCCTATGCCACAACAGGATCCGAATGTAAGAAATAAAAACTTTGAAGAGGTTGCTACCGGTTATACAGCCGAGATGGCAATGGAAGAAGCAACAAGATGTATTAACTGTAAAAACAAGCCATGTATGACAGGTTGTCCGGTAAATGTACCAATTCCGGGTTTCATTGAGCAGGTTGCAGCCGGAAATTTTGAGAAGGCTTATGAGATTATCACAAGCGAGAATGCACTTCCTGCCATTTGCGGACGTGTTTGCCCACAGGAGAATCAGTGTGAAGGTAAGTGTATCCGCGGTATTAAGGGTGAGGCTGTTTCGATTGGCCGATTGGAGCGTTTTGTAGCAGATTATCATATGCAACATGGTGCAAAAGCAGAGCTTAAGATTGAGAAGAACGGCAAACGTGTAGCAGTTGTAGGTTCAGGTCCTGCCGGAATTACTTGTGCGGGCGAGCTTGCTAAGAAAGGTTATGATGTAACAATTTTTGAAGCATTACATAAGGCCGGTGGAGTATTAAGCTACGGTATTCCGGAATTCCGTCTTCCAAAGTCACTTGTTGCTAAAGAATTAGAGAACATTACAGATATGGGCGTAAAGCTTGAAACAAATGTTGTTATTGGTCGTTCACTTACAGTTGATGACTTGTTTGAGCGTGGCTTTGAGGCTGTTTTCCTTGGAACAGGAGCAGGTCTTCCGAACTTCCTTCGTATTCCGGGAGAAAACTTGCTTGGAGTTTACTCAGCAAATGAGTTCCTGACACGTGTAAACCTTATGAAGGCTTATAAGAAGGACGAGATGCCTACACCTGTTAAGGTTGGCAAACGCGTAGCAGTCGTTGGTGCCGGTAACGTAGCTATGGATGCTGCAAGAACAGCGAAGCGTCTTGGAGCTGAAGAAGTATATATTGTATATAGACGTGGTGAGGATGAGGTTCCTGCACGTAAGGAAGAAGTCGAGCATGCAAAGGAAGAAGGCGTTATCTTCAAGCTTCTTAACAACCCTGTTAAGATTCATGGTGAGGATGGCTGGGTAACGGGTATTGAGGTTGTTGCACAGCAGCTTGGTGAGCCGGATGCATCCGGACGTAGAAGACCGGAGCCAATTGAAGGTTCAAACACAATTATCGATGTTGAAACAGTTGTTATTGCCATTGGTCAATCTCCAAATCCACTGATTCGTCAGACTACAGAAGGTCTTGATACACATAAGTGGGGCGGAATTATTGTAAATGAAGAGACAAATGAGAGTACGCGTAAAAACGTATATGCCGGTGGAGACGTTGTAACAGGTGCTGCAACCGTTATTCTTGCTATGGGTGCAGGTAAGAAGGCAGCTAAGGCGATTGATGCTTCTTTACAGGAATCATAAAAGAATTAGGAGGATGTAAATGGATACATTTACAGAACAAATCATCAAAGCAAAACCATCCGCAAAGCAACGTATGCTGCTTGTCGGTGCAATCTTTGTTATCATTTTTTCATTGTTTCTTGTTATGTTTATCAATGGAAGTATCGGACTTAGTGTATTAGTACTTGGCATTGTATTGTATGTATGTGCAGGCAATGCCCAGCGTTACGAATACGAGTACGAGATAACAAATGGCGATTGCGATATATCACGTATTACAAACCAGACAAGCCGTAAGAATGTTTATTCTTTCGTTGAAGGGGATGTAAAGCGTATTATGCTTGTGGATTCTGATAAATTCCGCAACGAAAAGCAAGTGAGTGCGAATATGGTTACGCGAAATTTTACATCCAGAAATGCAGCTTATAAAGAAGAGTGGTATGCATTTTTTGTGAATCATAACGGTGAGGACGAAATCGTCCTTCTTGAACTGAAAGAAAAGGCATTAGAACAGTTAAAAGGGAAATACAAATTACTGTTTGAGAATTAAATATTCTTTATGACATCAAAAGACAGAGGTACAAAGAGACCTCTGTCTTTTTTGTATTACAGCGGCCTTGTGACGCAGGGCCTTGCCGGCAGTGCAAACAAAAGAATTGCTGA
>CALYVE010000265.1 GCA_945492935.1 uncultured Lachnospiraceae bacterium | reverse complement strand
AGTGTCTTTTTTATTGCATAGGATGTGTGAAGCACTTTCCTATGCAATAAAAAAATCCTGCGGGAATAGTTCCTCGCAGGATTTTGATTTCTTAATTATCTGTATAAGGTTATGCGTTATTTGTAACATTTCGTATTACAATCTGCTCCTGATTATAAATATGCTCCTCCATAATACGTTGTGCAGTTTCGGCATCTCCCTTTAAAATTGCCATCGTAATCTGATCATGCTCACGAATTAATTTATCGTGATACAAAAAATCTTTTACATACTCAACACGATACCGATAAACCTGTTCCCGAAGATTCTGTGCGATATTTATCAGCTTCTGGTTCTTGGATGCGCGATAAATAGCATTATGGAACTCCTCATCTCCCTGAACAATCGCCGGAACAAGCTTTGAGTTAATAGCCTCACGGAATGAAATACATTTTTTCTTAAGGTCTTCCTTTCCTTCCTCGTCAATTCTCTCACATGCAAGCTTGACAGAAAGGCTTTCAATCGCCATACGAACCTCAAGTGCATCCTTCAAATCCTTCACCGTAATGTCTGCAACCTCAGCACCCTTTCTAGGTACCATTTTGACAAGCCCTTCAAGCTCAAGCATACGAATTGCCTCGCGCACAGGTGTACGACTTACACCGAGTTTGTTTGCAATTGTGACCTCCATCAGACGTTCGCCCGGCTGGAATTCCCCCTCAATTATCGCCTTTCGAAGCGTGTTAAATACGACCTCTCGCAGAGGCAGATACTCATCAATTTTCATGTCTAATTTCATAGTAACCCTCCGTTTTCTGCAACCGAAAATACTTTCCGACAGCCTTTGCTTTTCTTCTGTTTCTCTCTGCCATTTACATTATAAAAGCATCCAATCTACATTAAAATGCATAAAATGGTGTCTCATCTACGGTTCTGTATTCATGTTTCTCATAATATCCGATAAGCGTGCCATCCTCATCGCGCAACGCAATCATATATCCATCTTTCTTCTGTTTTTCATTAAAGAACGTGTGCACACGATTATTGGACTTATCCTTTGCAAACCATGCCACAACTTTTTTGATTGCTTCCACAGATTGTGGATTATGACAGTCTAACAATGACTTCCCAAGTAATTCATTGCCACCGCTCTTTGCGTAATTTATTTCCGCCTGCGGATTCAGGTAAATTATCTTGTGATTCAAATCACAAATAACGATTGCACAGTTGTCCTGGTCAATAATGCTTTTAAAATACTGATTTAATTGCATTTTGTTCTCCTTTGTTATTCTGAAACAGGTACTGTAACATACACTTCATTTGCAAGCTCCAGCTGCAAAATCATCTCGCCTGCTTTTTTTGCTGTTTCCTTATCTTCATATATTCCAAATACAGTCGGACCACTACCGCTCATAATCGCATTTCGCGCTCCGTTTTGCTTCATCATATCCTTTAGCTGCTCGATTTCAGGATACAACACGGTCGTGACTGTCTCTAAAATATTCTCCATTTTTTCAGTAATTAAGTCCAGATTATTTGATGATAGACCCTCAATCATCCCATCCACATCCGGATGTTTGTAAATTGTCTCCAAACGAAGATTTTTATACACCATAGCTGTACTGACACGTATCTTTGGCTTAGCTACAAGAACATAGCAATCACGTAGCGGTGTTACTTTTGTAAGCACCTCTCCGATTCCCTCCGATAACGCTGTAGCCGCCAGGATACAATATGGAACATCTGCTCCGAGTGTTACACCGATATCCATCATCTCCTGAAGAGACAATCCCAGACCATACATTTGATTTACTGCCTTTATTGCAGCTGCACAATCTGTGCTTCCACCTGCCATACCCGCCTCTACAGGTATATGCTTTTCAAGCTGAACATGAATCGCACTCTTAATCTGAAATCGTTCAAACATTGTAACAATCGCTTTATAAACCAAATTGTGTGCATCTGTCGGAATATCATCACGATTCGCTGCGATTGTTATCTTGTAGTCATCCGGAGCGTTCCATTCGTCATCTGCCGTAAAGGTAAGCACATCGCATAAATCCAGATTCTGCATAACCATTCTCACATCATGATACCCATCCGGTCGTCGACGCAACACATCTAATACTAAATTCACTTTTGCATACGCACGTAATGTTAATTGCTTTTGCATCTATATTCTCCTGTCAAGTATATTGTATACATCATCTTGTATACAATATACATTTTTTACATTTTTAATGCAAGGGTTAATTCTCTCATTTATATGCCGATATATTTAATGAAAGAACACTTAAGCTCCCCTGACTGAATGATGGTATTATTCGATTGGAGGAGCTTCATCCAATGCAATGGACGGTGTCGTATTGCATAAGAACCAAGGAGGGCGAAAAATGGAATTAAACGGAATTAATTCAAGTACGTATACGGCCGCTACCTATGTAGCAACACCTGCGTCGTCTGCTTCAAAGACAAATTCAGCTGTAAGCGCATCTGACAATGGCGTTGTATACGAGAAATCACAAGCTCCTGCAAAAGCAACCTACACACCCGGTTCAAAGAAGGTCAATCAGGAAACTATCGATAAGCTCAAGGCGGATGCCGAGGCACGTTATTCTCAGCTTGCCGAGCTTGTTCAAAAGCTGATGACCAAGCAGGGCGAAACAAGCAAATATGCCTCACTGAGCGATCTTATGAACGGTGTTGTAAAGGGTGATGTTGCAGTTGATCCCGCAACAGTCGCACAGGCAAAAAAAGATGTTGCAGACGATGGCTATTGGGGTGTTGAACAGACAGCAGCCCGTATCGTAGACTTTGCAAAAGCACTGTCAAATGGCGATTCGTCACAGGCAGAGGCTATGCGAAAAGCAATCGAAAAAGGCTTCAAACAGGCTACAAAGACCTGGGGCGATACGCTTCCGGATATCTCA
>CALYVE010000264.1 GCA_945492935.1 uncultured Lachnospiraceae bacterium | reverse complement strand
CCATGTTTCATCGTCTAATCGTGTCGCTTACAAAAAGAAATCACACGCATCTTTGTATATTATTTATAGTAATTCGACGAAACAAACGGAATAGAATATACAAGCTCATGTTTAAATGTCAAACAACATGTAAATACTTTCTGCATATGTTATAAGAAGCAACAAATAATAAACAAGCGAGGTTTCTATGCGAGGTTTCTCACAAAAAATATGCCAAACTAAATATTTTTCTATGGATGAACAAGAGGCCTTGTCGCTTGGACCGTATTTAGCAAGTTACCTGAGTCAAGAAGATTTATCCTCATATTCACCGGTAATTCTTTGTATCGGAACAGACCGTGCAACCGGTGATTGTCTCGGTCCGCTGGTTGGCGAGCAGCTTACTGATTACGATGAGAACTTCAAGGTCTTTGGAACTCTTGAATCACCTGTTCACGCGCTCAATCTGAATCAGACTATCCAGACAATCTACGATATGTATACGAATCCATATGTCATTGCCATTGATGCAGCTGTTGGTGACTATTCACATATCGGATATGTAACTGTCAGCAATTGTCCAATTGCTCCCGGCAAAGGAGTAAACAAAAAATTACCGGCAATCGGAGATATCTCGATTACCGGTATTGTAAATGTCGCTGGTCAAAACGCAAATCTGTTGCACACGACCAGACTTTATACAGTTATGCAGCTGGCAAATTGCATTGCTTCTGCTCTGAAATATTCGATTGATTATTTAGACTTTGGGGCTTTGTAGAATTCAACAGACTCCGTAACCGTCTTTGCCTTGCCTTCTTCCATAATTGCAATCAAATCATCTATACGATTTGGCTTACAAAGCTCCTCCCCTAAACGAGAAACAAATTGTTCCCTGATATATTCATCAAGCTTCGCATAGTCTTGCTCTTTGGCAGCAATAAAATTCTCTAAATTCTGACATTCCGCCTTCATCTGCTCAAGTGCCGGAAGACGTCTCTCATTAATTTCATCTGTAATCAACTGTGTTGTCTGCTCATCAAATTCACGAAGCTTCTCTTCCTTCTCCTGATTGATAGAATCTGCCTCTGATTCCAAATCAGCAATCTTCTCATCAAAAGCCTCAAGGTTATACTGACTTTCGTCCTCATCCTTTGTGATGGACTTCTTAATACTCTTTACTTCCTTCTTATTTGCCTTAATCTGATTCTGAATCTTACGCGCTGTCCTACACACATCATTGTACGTGCCTAATGTTGCTCTGTAAATCATGACATAAATTACAACAAGAAGAACAAATACAAGAACAAATACAAGATTTGCGAAAAATGCATTTGCATGAAAAGCCTTTCGTACAAGTAAACGAAAAACTGTCGGTACACCAACGAAATAAACGGCTAACGAAAGAATCCATGCGACTGTTTCGCCAATGCCTCTTGGCATAAACATTGTAAAAAATGTCTTTGAAGAAATAAACTTTGATACCCGCTCGCGCTTGATTAAGCCCTTCATCTCGCTTTCTAAATCTTTGATTTTTTCGCGAGTATCTTTGGTTTCTTCATCAATACGAGCATTCATACGCTGATTTTTCTTTTTGTCACGCTTGTTTAATACACCCTTTTTCTTGGAATGGTTCTCATCCAGACGATCCTCATACGTATCAACAATCGCCTGTCTGCTCTTCTTAATTGTAGAAGCAATCTCGTCTGCAATAGACTTCTCTTCTGATGCAATGTTCTTAACCATCTTCTTCTGCTGAGCGTGCATTTTGTCAATTTCATCAGAAAGCTGATTACGGTTCAAAAGCTGATTCTTTGCCTCAACCAAATAATCCTGACTTTCATTCATAGCTTCCATTTTTTATCCCCCTTAGCATCGTACTTATTTATGCTGAGCATTCATATACTCTTCAAGACGAGCCTTGTCAATCTTCACACGATTGTCCATAGTCTTCATAACATCCGAAATCTGATATCTCCGATATGTACTGTTGTCACTCAAATCATATACCTGGTTTGTAGTGAAACCTAGCACAACCGGTCGAAGGACATTCTCTGTATTTTCCGTGAGCACAAGTCCTTTCTCGCGGTTTGAAAGCACGATACAAACCCCCGGTGTCAATATCTTAATACTCTGAATAAGAGCTGCAACAATCTCTTCATCATAAACGTCTTTGTTGGCAAGCAAATATTTAATCGCGCTGATTTCAGACTGCGCATCCCCCTGCAGACGCATACATGTCATTTGGTCAAATGTATTTGCAACCTGAAGTACCTTCGTACTTCTCCAAATCTTTGACTCACCGCGGTGACTTTCTCCATATAAAATCTGATGCATCTGTGCAATGATTGTACGAACACCACTGTCAAGTGTCATGTCCTCGCGCACAAGCCCAAGTCCGTCATTCTGGAATTTCTTGACGATAACCATATCATTCACATCGTAATCATCGTATTTATCCCGAATTTTGTTAGGGAGCATTAGCTTACCGATATCATGTAATAATGCTGCAAGGACGAGTGTCTCCTGCTCCACCTGTGTATAGAATAACTGCGATGAAATAAGTGCTGAAAGAATCGCAGTATTGATTACATGCTTATATACATAATCTGTCGTGCTGCGAAGATTTTGTGTGAAGCTTATTTTGTGATCCAGACGACCATAATTTACAATAATGGCATTTGCCAAACGCTTAAGATTGACAGTTGCCTTGCCTGTCAAAATATTGCTTAGCTCCTCACGAATACTGAATACCGCCATTGTCTGAAAACGCTCAAACTCAAGCTCCTCATCCGTAAGCGGCGGAACCGGTTCTGCCGGCTCCAAAATATATAGTCCAAGAAGGCCAAAATTCTTGACGCTTTCAATGCCTTGAAGAGTCAAGCGTGTGTTACGCTCATAAACCAACACACCGGATTTGCTATACATTGACTTTG
>CALYVE010000263.1 GCA_945492935.1 uncultured Lachnospiraceae bacterium | reverse complement strand
TTAGACGTTTGTTGATATTGGCTTGTACTACATAGTAGTCGATTAAGCATCCGAAGATATTCATAAACAAGATGGCGAGCATCATACCCTCCGGATATCCCGGATTGAGAACTCTGATTACAATTGCTACTACACCGATAAGGAATCCGTAAATCCATTTACCGGTTTCCGTGCGTGCAGATGTTACAGGGTCTGTTGCCATAAATACGGCACCGAATGCAAAACCACCCAATACAAGGTGCATATACCAAGGCATTTGAGCTACTGCATTGCTCTCTGAGCCGAACAGATTGAATAAGATAGCTGTAAAGGCACCTCCTACAAATACGGATAACATAGTCTTCCAACTTGCTACTCGTGTAATAAGGAGTATTGCAGCTCCTATTAATATTGCTATTGTAGATGTCTCACCTACAGAACCTGGTATCCATCCGATAAAGGCATCCATAAAAGAGATGTCATTACCCATAGTGTCGGTAATACCGGCATATCCACCGGCTGTTGTAGCTACTTGACCAAGTGGAGTCGCTCCTGAAAATCCGTCTACTTTATCGCCGGCTGCCCACCAAAAGGCATCTCTTGTACGTACCCATACGCGGTCTCCACTCATAGCTGTAGGATATGCAAAGAATAAGAATGCACGTGCTACTAACGCTACGTTGAAAATATTATATCCCGTTCCTCCAAATACCTCTTTGGCAAATATTACTGCAAAGGCTGTCGCAATTGCTACCATCCAAAGCGGAGTGTCGATAGGCAATATCATAGGTATAAGAATACCTGATACCAGGAATCCTTCTTGTATCTCGTGTCCTTTGAATTGGGCTACAGTGAATTCAATGCCTAATCCAACTAAATAAGATACGATAATGGTTGGCAATAATGCCAAAAGTCCGAAGGCAAACTCAGTCCAAAATGTCGCTTCCTGACCTATTGCAATGAAATGTTGGTAACCTACGTTCCACATACCGAAGAGTAATGCCGGAATTACAGCTATTACCACCATTATCATTGTACGTTTCGAGTCGGTTACATCGTGGATGTGTGTTCCTCTTTTTGAAGTTTCGTTTGGAACGAATAAGAAAGTCTTAAATCCATCGAATACCGAATGAAACATAGAAAGTTTTCCCCCTTCAGAGAAGGTTGGTTCAACTTTGTCTACAATGTTTTTTAAAAATTTCATATCGTTTGTAATATGTTATATTATTATTTAATCTTATTTTAATTATTCCAACTCTTTTCTCATGTAGTTAAGAGCTTCACGTACAATGCGTTGTGTCTCTATCTTGGATGTGCACACAAATTCACATAATGCAAAGTCCTCCGGTGCCACTTCGTATGCTCCGAGTTGCTCCATTTTGTCCAAATTCTTGGCAATCATAGCTTTTACAAGTTGCTCCGGCATAATGTCCATAGGGAATACTCTGTCGTATTCTCCACTCATAATAAATGCTCTTTCGCCACCGCATATACGGGCATCGAAATCGAATGTCTTGTTACGACAAAGCATCTTTTGTAATTTTGTGAAGAATAGATTGGTGTTGGAAAATTTATTGAGTCGTGGCATTGCCCAGCCTAATAATTCATCTGCATGGTCGCCTTCTGCAATAACAGTTACTTGTCCTGCAAATGGAGAAAGGAAACTTCTCTCTTCAGATTTTAATCCTGTTAGCGGGTTACCGTTGATTACACGTATTGTTTCGTCTTTTACTATATTACCATCGGTAATTTCTGAAATGATAGAGCCGTTCATAGTAATTACATAAGCCGGATTCTTTACTTTTGGTCCGACAACGGCAATATTCTTACGTAAATCGAGCTTGCCGGTTAAAATGTAATTACCAAGCATGGCAACGTCTTGTACATTCATTGTCCATACTGTTTCGCCTTTATTAACAGGGTCCAAATGGTTAATTTGTACACCTGCATTACCTGCAGGGTGAGCTCCTTCAAATGCAGTTACCGTTACATCGTTCATGCTTTGCATTGAAGCCGGTGTAGAAGTGCTTACATTATAATACACTTTCGCAATTTTGCTTAATGCTGTAAGACCTGCTTGAATAGCTTTCTCTTTGCCTTGTAAAGCAAATCCGTAGTCAGGTGCTAATGGTGCTGAATCGAATGCCGATACGAAAATTGATTTTGGCATTACCGTAGGGTTGGCAATAACATCATAAGGGCGTTGACGAATAACAGCTCCGAAACCTGCTGCTAAGATAGCATTGAGAATAGCTTCTTTGCCGGAGTTCATGTCAATAGCAGGAAGCTCTGCTTGACTTTCTGATTCATTGCGCTCAATTAAAATATAAAGCAACTTACGACGCTCTCCGCGAGCTACTTCTTTTACCTTTCCACATACCGGCGATACTATCTTTAACTCCGGATGCGCTTTGTCGTAAAATACAGGTGAGCCGATTTGAACTTCGTCTCCCTCTTTTACTGCTACTTTTGGCACTATTCCTTCGTAATAATCAGTTACTATTCCTATCTCTTTGGAAATAATTTCACCGATATTTTGTTCATCGGCGGCTCCTGATATTAGAATGTCTAAGCCTTTTTTTAATTTAATCGTGTTCATATAATCGAAAATATGTTATAATATGCATATTTATGTGTGGGTAATTAATGTGTTTATTATACTTATAGATTTGTATAATGTATTATAAATCACGATGTTATCTTGAATGTGTCAGCAAAATGATATTCCATTGCACACAGTTTGCAAAGATACTATTTTATATTGAATTATCTGCGATGTTTTTCTTTTATTTTTTGTGAAAAGAGACTTCTCTTCAGAGGGTATGATCGCATAACTATTTGTTTTGTATTTTATTAGTTGATACTTATTCTTGCTTGCAAATTTTTGCTGAATTTTTTTTTTGATTTTTTTGGTGTAATACAAATATATTATTACCTTTG
>CALYVE010000262.1 GCA_945492935.1 uncultured Lachnospiraceae bacterium | reverse complement strand
CATAATCAGTACCTAAAGCAAGCCTCATCTGCGTTCCAATCTTATATTCATTTTGATCCATAATAAAAACCACCTATCCTCTCGAAAAATATCGTTTTTTCTGTGTCGAATCCATACGAAATTGTTAGAAATTTCCATCCATTATACGACGTTATTTTTAGTTTCAACTCGATATAATGACACCAAAAATAAGGAGGTGAGCATGCCCAATCATCATATATTGTATGCCGGTATTTACATCATTATGATGACATGCAAATTGGGTACAAGAAGAAAGAAAACGAATAATCAATCATTTCATTTTACGCAGAAGGTCACTCTTACATACATGGAAAAACAGCTTTCTGCAAATGGCTATTACGATACCGGAAATATGCTTTATGACAACTACAACAAAAATCCGGTAATTATACTCGATTATAATATACTTAAAAATTGGATGTCGCAGGAAGCTTTTGAACTATTCAAAAAATATGAACAAACCGGTGAATTTAACTATCCTGCGTTTGCCGAATTAAGTAACATTAAAATGTATCCTCTTCCGTACAAAACAATTGGCGTTAATTTTAAACTCATGCCTGCCTTTTGTCTGACTTCCTTGTATTACCCTGAAAGTGGAAAGAAATACGAACATGTTACTGCGGGAATAAGCCAGTTTCCGTTTATGAATAAGGCAAAGCATCAAATTTTATTACATGAACGTCTAAAACCAATTAGAGAGGAGTATTCAAATGATTAGTATTGTTAGCAATAACAACATTCGATTTAACATCAAAAGCTTTGCAAATTACTTTATATATCCAAGAAATGAGGTGCATTATATTGGAGGTGCCGAAATTCTGCCTCCACCACTTACAAATGAAGAAGAAGGCGAATTGTTAAATCAGCTTGAGGAGGATGATATTTCAACACGCCGTATACTGATTGAGCATAATCTTCGTCTTGTTGTTTATATTGCAAAAAAATTTGATAACACGGGAGTAGGTGTTGAAGATTTAATATCAATCGGTACGATCGGATTAATCAAGGCAATTAATACATTTAAGACCGACAAAAACATTAAGCTTGCAACGTATGCCAGTCGATGTATCGAAAACGAAATTCTGATGCATTTAAGACGAAGTGCCAGAACACGAACAGAAGTATCCATTGATGAACCATTAAATGTGGACTGGGACGGAAACGAACTTTTGTTATCAGATATATTAGGAACGGAAGATGATGTTATATATAAGGATATCGAAGATGAAATTGATAAAAATTTATTAGAACAGGCACTTGATATACTGTCGGACCGCGAGCGCACGATTATTGAACTACGTTTCGGTCTTGGGCACAATGATGAAGAATTAACGCAAAAAGAAGTCGCTGAATTACTTGGAATATCACAGTCTTACATATCAAGATTGGAAAAAAAGATCATTAAACGTTTG
The DNA here is from genome assembly GCA_945492935.1 of uncultured Lachnospiraceae bacterium. GTDB lineage: Bacteria > Bacillota > Clostridia > Lachnospirales > Lachnospiraceae > Coprococcus_C. Next base: position 1,510 of record CALYVE010000262.1, on the reverse strand, counting down.
AAAAAAGAAATGATAAGGCTGGGATAATTAAAAGCAGGGCCCTGCGACACAAGGCCGCGATATACAAAAATAAAACGTCTAGGCTTAATGCCTAGACGTTTTTATCTTTTGTAGATGCCGGTGATGGGACTTGAACCCATACGCGGTTGCCCGCAACAGATTTTGAGTCTGCCTCGTCTGCCAATTCCGACACACCGGCGAACAAGTGAAAATATATCATATTTTGATGTATGTGTCAAGCTATTTTATTTTCTTTGCAACAACAACAAATCGTCCGTTTGTTGTATGATAATTACAAGTAGAAAGCGTTAACAATTCATCTCCATACGTGGCTGTGGCAGGGATATCATACTCACATAAAGACTTGCAATTTGTAACATATTCATTAAATTCTTTCTCATTTGCAGCGTCAAAAAACTTATAATACTTAAAACCGGAATAATCCTCATCATATACTTTCGTCTTGAAGGCTGCAATCACCTCATATGTACCATCTTTTTCAATGGTGTCAAAGGTAATAAATTTATGATCATTATAAAAGGATTCTTTTTCATATTTTGTCAGATTCTGAAACATCTTACCGGACTGCATATGGTGTCCGTAAATCATAATATTATCACTCGGTTTACGAATATCACAGTCTGTATCTGCAAATAATGTACCGGCCAAACTATAATTCTTATCAAAATCACGATGTAAATAGTATTCCTCATCGTACATTGATAACACAACAGGATAATCAATTTCTGTATCCTCAATCGTAATCCAGCCGATAAAATCATGGTTTTTTCGATAAAGCTCTACGAACTTCTCTTGTACGAGGGCTCCATCTATATCAACATAATTCACAGAATTATCAATTTCATCACCGGATGACACGTTTTCATGTACATCAGTATTATGGCTTTCATCATCGGACAACTCTGTATCGTCAATCAGTCCTTTTAACTCATCAACCTTTCGTTCGCTCTTATAACTATTATAATAATATATAGCCAGATAGGTTGCTGAAAATACAAAAACGCACGCAAATAAAACCAGTAAAAATCGGTTAATTAATTGCTTGCGTCGTCGTTTTGTAAGTTTAACACTCATACTATGCCTCTAAAAATATTTTTTACTCCCCCATAAATTATTCTGCTTTAGCATAATATAATCTGAATAGGCTTGTTCTAATATCTGCTTCTCATTAGGGAATTTAAGAAGATGATATGCCTCATGGTACTTGTAGTAACCTGAATCCAAAAAATATTCTTCTCTTTGTGGCTTACTGTAATAGCTGTCAGCCATCATCAAATACCAATGAACATCTTTGTTCACAACATCATATGAAGTATTAAATGTATAGTTACTCTTACCTACATATTTAATAATCTGTGCACTTACACCAGTCTCTTCTTTCACTTCACGAAGCGCTGTTTCATTGTGCTGCTCGTCTTTCTCCACTGTTCCTTTTGGAAGGACCCAACCTTCATACTTGTTCTTGTAATTTTTGTAAAGTAATAAAATC
>CALYVE010000261.1 GCA_945492935.1 uncultured Lachnospiraceae bacterium | reverse complement strand
TAACAGACACAGAGGTCGTCGTGACCGGAGAATTTAGTACGTATTATGAACCGGTTGGTAGTAATTTTCGATATTGTATCCTAAAAAACGCAACGATGGAAATCGTTTCAGAATAATACAAAAACATGCGCAGGGAGAGAAAACACAACTTGTTTTTTCTTCCTGTTTGTTTTACAATATTTACTGTGACGCGCTAACGCGCAAATACGTTAAATGGGAGAAGAAAATGGTAGTTACAGAATATTTGGAGAGAAATGCAAAATTATATGGTGATGAGGTTGCATTGATTGAGTTAAATCCGGAGGATCAGGATACTCGAAGAATTACATGGAAGGAATCAGAATTAATTGAATCATCCAGATTCCAGCCATACAGAAGAGAGATTACATGGAGTGTTTTCGAAGAAAAAGCAAATCGTGCCGCAAATATGTTATTAGGCCGCGGCATCAAAAAAGGGGATAAGGTTGCTATTATTATGTACAACTGTCTTGAGTGGTTACCAATCTATTTTGGTATCTTAAAGACAGGTGCGATTGCTGTGCCTTTTAATTTCCGTTATGATGCGGATGAGATTTTATATTGTGCAGAGCTTGCAGAGGTTGATGTTATCGTATTCGGACCGGAGTTTATCGGACGTATTGAGACCAACGCAGAACGTCTTGGCAAGGGCAGACTTTTAATCTATGTTGGAGACAATTGTCCGAGCTTTGCAGAGAGCTATCGTGAGCTTGTTGCGGATTGTTCAAGCCAGGCGCCCGGCATTATGCTTACGGAGGATGATTTTGGTGCCATTTATTTCTCATCCGGTACAACAGGTTTTCCAAAGGCTATTTTACATAAGCATAGAAGTTTGACGCAGGCTGCAGAGATGGAGCAGAAGCATCACGAAACAGGCAGAGAGGATACATTCCTTTGTATTCCTCCGCTTTATCATACCGGTGCGAAATTCCACTGGATGGGTAGTTTGGTAGCCGGCAGTAAAGCGGTTCTTCTTAAAGGGGCTAAGCCGGAGACGATTCTTAAGGCTGTTTCAGATGAACAATGTACGATTGTATGGTTGCTCGTACCATGGGCGCAGGATATTCTGGATGCTTTTGATCGTGGGGATTTTAAGATTACGGATTTTAAGTTAGATCAGTGGAGACTTATGCACATTGGTGCACAGCCGGTTCCGCCTTCGCTTATTAAGCGTTGGAAGGAATATTTTCCGCACCATCAATATGATACAAACTATGGCTTATCAGAGTCGACAGGTCCCGGCTGCGTGCATCTTGGTATGGAGAATATTCACAAGGTTGGAGCAATCGGTGTTCCGGGCTATCGTTGGGAAACGAAGATTATTGATGAGCAGGGCAATGTTGTGCCTCAAGGTGAGGTTGGCGAGCTTTGTGTTAAGGGACCCGGCGTTATGACATGTTACTACCGCAATGAGGAAGCAACTGCTGAGACAATCAAGGACGGCTGGCTTCTTACAGGCGATATGGCCATGCAGGATCCGGACGGTTTTATCTACCTTGTAGATCGTAAAAAAGATGTAATTGTTAGTGGCGGTGAGAATATCTATCCGGTTCAGATTGAAGATTTCTTACGCAAAATGGACAAGATAAAAGATGTCGCAGTCATTGGTTTGCCGGACCGTCGTCTTGGTGAGAAGACTGCTGCGGTTATCGAAATCAAAGAGGGATTTACTTGTACAAAGGAAGAGGTAGAGGAATTCTGTCAGGCACTTCCACGTTACAAACGTCCAAAGGAAATCATTTTTAGCGATATTCCTCGAAATGCAACCGGTAAGATTGAGAAGCCGAAGCTTCGAAAAATGTACGGTGCAGACAGACTTGTTGCCCAGGAGACATCGGAAGCATAATCGCAAAAAAGACGCTTCAATCAGGCGTCTTTTTTTTGTGTCCTTGTTTTGTTTTTTTCTACAGTGCCACAACAAAAACAATGTGACAAATGTCATATCACGAATTGACAATGCACACTGTAATATGACAAATGAATGTTGTATTGTAGCATTAGAACAAAAAGGCGTAAGCCTGATACATAAACAAGAAGAAAAAAGGAGAAACGAATATGAGTAATTCGGTAGTAAAAATTGAGAACCTTGTAAAGCGTTACAAAGAGACATTAGCCCTTGACCATTTTAATCTTGAAATTAAGGAGGGTGAGGTGTTTGGTTTGCTTGGACCAAACGGCTCCGGAAAAACAACTACAATCAATTGTCTGCTTTCCCTCCTGACATATGATAAAGGAACAATTGAGGTGCTCGGAAAGCCGATGACACCAAACAGCCTTGATTCAAAGAAGAACATCGGAGTCGTAATGCAAAACGTTGCAGTATACGACGAACTTACAGTATATGAGAATATCAATTATTTTTGTGGACTTTATATCAAGGATAAGGAAACAAGAAAGCAGTATGTGGAAGATGCTATCAAATTCGTAGACCTTGAGGATTACAGAAAGTTTTATCCAAAGAAGCTTTCAGGCGGTTTGCTTCGTCGATTAAATATTGCATGTGGTATTGCACATAAACCAAAGCTTATTATTCTTGATGAGCCGACAGTTGCAGTTGATCCACAGAGCCGAAACAGAATCCTCGAGGGAATTCAGGAATTAAACAGAATGGGAGCAACCATAATTTATACATCGCACTACATGGAAGAAGTTGAGCAGATTTGTACACGTATCGCAATTATGGATAAGGGAAAGAACCTTGCAATCGGAACGAAGGATGAACTCAAGAAAATGATTAAGAATACAGAGACGGTTGTCATCGAAACAGCGAGTATATCAGAGACACAGAAACGTGATTTGCTTGCAATTAATCATGTGTATGAAGTTACACACGAGGATGGAAAGCTTACAATTAAGTGTAGTGGCGGTAAGCACAATTTAATTAAGATTATGGATTACATCCAGGCAAATGATATTGTATGTGGAAGAATCTATTCTGAGCTTCCGACATTAAATGACGTATTCCTG
>CALYVE010000260.1 GCA_945492935.1 uncultured Lachnospiraceae bacterium | reverse complement strand
ACATTACATATTTTGCATCGAGCAATGCATAATTCGGAAATACCCGATGTGGCAATGATGCTTTCGTTCGGTTTTTATGAACCGTAAGAACAGATACTGCAGTTACCTCGGAACCTGTTCCACATGTCGTTGGAATTGCAACAATCGGGAGTGCCTTAACGATATCAACCTTTGTAAACAAGAATTCCTCTCCCTCATTTGGATTTGCAATCATAATAGCAATTGCCTTTGCAGCATCAAGTGGGGAGCCGCCACCAATACCAATTACAAAATCAACCTTTTGCACAAGCCCGCAATCTCTTGCCTTCATTACAGTATCTGTCGATGGATTTTCCTCAATCTCATCGAAAATGCTGTAGGCTATATTCTCTTCTTCCAATGCCCTCTTTACATCATCTAATGAGCCGTTTTTCTTTGATGAATTTCGTCCTGTGACAATGAATGCCTTCTTTCCAAGACTTGCAATTTCTTTCTTATGATGTTCAACACAATTATCTTCTTCATATATTGTTACCGGCATTTTATAAAACATGTATAAATCTCCTTATCAACTATTTCAATGTCAATTGACTTGAATATATCACACTTTATTTCTTATTACAACAAAAGCCCCGACTATGTTTCTGTCAAGTAATCGTTGGCACGATTCTTACCCGGACGCTTTCTTCACGGTGATGGTTCCATTCCGGGACCGCTCTCGCTTAGTTGCTCCGCGTAGCAGTACTAAATTCGTGCTTCGCACTCATTAAGTAGTTTGAGGGACGTAGACTTTGTCACAATACCGTGACAAAGTCTACGTCCCTCAATTTTACCTACGATGTTTTACAATGAGAAATCCGGTTGCTGAAAGCAGACTCAATATAAAGAGCCAGATAATCGGTGTATCATCGCCGGTCTTTGGTCCTTTTGTTGGACTCGTTGACTCTTCAGTCGTTGATGCTTCAACAATTTCTGCCGGTTTCGGCTCCTCATTCTCAGGAGCAGCAGGTTCGACTGTCGGCTTTTGTTGTTCCGGATCAACCACCGGTTGCTTCGGGTCTTCCGACGGATTTTTCGGGTCTTCCGACGGTTGTTTTGGATCATCACCTTCCGGATTGTCAGGCACAATAGTCTTAGCCTCCCAAACAGCATATAAATCAACATCGCCCACCAATGAAATTGCTGTTCCGGCTTCAATCAAATTCCGCTTATCCGTTGCACTGTATGACCATCCCTTAAACACATAGCCTTCACGTGTCGGTTGATTGTCTGAAACCTGAATATTGGATTCGTATGTTGATACCTGGCTAGGAATTCCTTTAACAGTCTCATCATTTGCATTTGAATGATATCTTAATGTTTTTTGTCCTACTACAGAAAAATGAACCGGTATATGTTTTGAATTTTTGCCGTCATCATCCGTCCATTCAATGCGAATAACTGCATTATAGATTCCCTTTGGATAATTCTGTGCAATATGCATAGCAATATATGCATAATCAGATTGTTTAAGCTTGCTTTCTATCGATATACTTTGTGCATTGTTATTGTATAAAACTTTAGGAACATATTTATCTCCGATATATCTTGGGTTTTTCACGCTGAATGCCTGTCGATCATCCATTACCCCCTTGATATCCACATAATAGTCATCCATTTCAAAAACCTTATTGCCATCAACATAAATATTTCCCGTTAGCATTTTGACATTTTGATCCGTTACTCCATATAATTCCTTATATCTCTTAAAATTAATTTTTGAAGAAAACTGACCATACACGATTTCGCTTAACTGGTTCATAAAATCCGAACTATCGCATTCTATTTCAAATTTTGTTACCGTTCGACCATCTGTATTCAACCTGCATGATTGAACTTGATACCTCTCATATGTTTCTACATCTCCATTTGAAAAATAGAATTTTATTCGGTCAAAATTGACCCCCTTTGAAATTCCTGTAATACTGAATAGGTCACTATCTGCAACCGTACATACAAGCGTTATATTGTTAATGTCTTCATCACCTAAGCTCGTCCTTGACAAATCAAAAGTCGCCTGAAATTTTGGCTGATCCTTACTGATACTATATTTAAGCGATCTATCGTCCAATTTACTGAAATATGCACCCGATACATTTGTTACTCCATATCCAATTAAATATGCATCATATGGCTTCGTATACAATGACGTAGCATTATCGACGATTATATTTCCGGTAACCTTTGGACAATCAGTCTTTACATCATCCCCAATGTAACAAAGATACGATCCTAAAGCTACAGGCGTTCCGTCCTCGTATGTTGCACAGGCCTCTAATGCTAACATTGGACTCTCAGCCATAGTTGCCCAAGGATTTTTAAACTCCTCAACAATAAGCTCTTTTATTCTTTTTTCTCCTCTGCTAAGCGCAGTATCAACTTCTAAAATGCTTGCATAGTAATCATAATTTTCATAATAATATACCATTTGATCCGATGGTATAATTTCTTTTGTACCGTCTGTATAAACAAACGTAAATTTCGCATCATCGGTTTGGACAAACACCGGTCTTGTTCCATCAGGAATTTCATAAGTCGTTGTTATCGGTCCATACAAGTATGATGCACTTGTCGTACTCCTTTTATCATAATATGCGCAAGCTAGCTCAACAGCATTTTCTATTGCAACGCCGCCTTCCTGAAATGCATGCATCAGCATATAATCTTCCTTCGGATTCGCCCATGCATATGGCTCTTCCACATCTGCGGATATAAGCATATCTGCCGCTCTTGATATGGTAATCTTTGTATTGCTTTCACTAACAACCGTATACACTTGCCCAAAAACATCTTTACAAACCGCATATGCCACTTTTCCGGAATATTGTCCCTCCGGTCTTCCGTTTTCAAATTGGCAGTTGTAATAGAAGTCACCTGAATTGTTATATACAGTTCCATATCTGTAAGCATTAACAATATTCTTTAGGTCAGTTTACAAGGAACTACACGCAGACCGTGAAACGGGCTGCTGAC
>CALYVE010000259.1 GCA_945492935.1 uncultured Lachnospiraceae bacterium | reverse complement strand
TGATACATCGGAAGAATATGACACAGAAATAAAAAGAAAAGATGAGGCTTTAATCAGAAACTATCGGGAGAAAAGCAGTAATCTTCATCCGACAAAGGGCGGGAATGTTCATTTTGCTTATATTGCAAGTTCATTTTTGGTTCTTGGTATGCTTGCGCTTGGAATTTCGGTTGTAAATAATAGTGACAAGATGAAAGAGATGGAAGTAAATATTAATCGTATGCAGCTGACCGCGCAGGAGAATACCAAAGAAGCTACCGAGGTTCTGTCCGTTAAGGAGGCAGATGTGATTACGCCTTCCGAAAAGGATGCGTCAGATACAGAGCCGGTAACGGAGGAAAATATTGAAGATACAAACGCAACGACAGAGGTTATTGTTGAACAGACAACAGAAGCGGTTACTACACAGGAACAGGTCGATGATAATACGGAGCAGGCATTACCTGTAACGACGAATGGTGCACCAACATATTATACAATCTGTTATGGAGATTCTCTCATGTCGATTGCGCTTTCCTATTATGGAAATGTTGTATATGCAAATGATATTGCAAGGGCAAATTCGATGGAAATCGATGATCCGATTTATGAAGGACAGACATTGATTCTTCCGTCAGTGTCCGCACATTGAATATTACATGGAAGTATGATATAATATCATGGGTCTTTAGATAAAGAGAGTATTCGGAGATGCATATGAAATTTTTACCCTTTAAGAAAAATAAACAAGTGGATAATGAACCGGAAGAAAATAATGTAATTCCTTTGAATCATCGGGAAGAAGGACCGGTTAACAGTGTAAGACAACGTCTGAAAGTCTTTGCCGAAAAAAGAGTTTCTCTGATTATTTGCATTGCAGCTGTCCTTCTTATTCTTGGTGTTGTGTATTATATGCTGCACAGAACCTACAGGGGGTATCGGGTAGTTCGTCATAATGATACGAATTATGAAAACACAGCAGATTACATTCAGTTTGGTGGCAATTTGCTCAAGTATACACCGGATGGCGTTTCTTATATTAATACAAACGGTGATACAGTATGGACAGCCGGTGTTGACATGAAGATGCCAATGGCCGTATCCAGTGGGGATTATGCAGTTGTTGCCGATATGAGTGGCAATTCCATTTATGTGTTTAACAAAGATGGTCAGGTAAGTAACCAAACTATGCCATATACAATCTGTGATGTGGATGTTTCCAGTCAGGGCTGTATTGCAGTTGTGCTTGAGAGTGATAAGACGAATTATATTAACTGTTACGATAAGTCCGGCGACATTATTTATGAAATTCAGACAACAATAGACAAGAGTGGGTATCCGCTTGATATTGCAATTTCAAATGATGGACAAAAGCTGATTACAAGTTATATCCGAATTGTTGGTAACCGAGTTGAAAATGAACTTGCAGCCTATAACTTTGGTGTGGTAGGTCAGAATGCAAATGCCGATCGTCTGGTAGGCGGATTTACGTTTGATGATGAGATTATTTCACAGGTTGAATTCGTTGATAACGATACAATCGTGGCATTCGGAACCAATACTATCACGTTATACTCCATGTTGGAAAAACCGACAGTTAAGAAGTCCATTGATTATTCCGGAGAATTGACTTCTGTATTTAGCAACAAAAAGTATATTGGTTACGTTCAGAATGTTATGCAGGAAGGAACAACAGAACCGCGATATAAGGTGACGATTTATGATTTGCGTGGAAATAAAGAATTTTCGGCATATCTTAACTTTGATTATGATTCGATTTATGCAGCGGATAAAGAAATTATATTTTCCGGTGGTTCACGATGCAAAATTTTCCGCAAAAATGGCAGTACCAAATTTGACGGAACCTTTGCAGGAAATGTATTGAGTGTAACACCAACGGGCTCGCACCTTGAATATGTAGTTGTCTATGATGCTGCGACAGAAATTGTCAAGCTAAAGAAAGATGCAGGCAAGAAGAAGGCAACGACGGAGGAAGAATACGCAACGTTTACGGATGCATATCCTGTTCGTGAGCAGGCTTCAGGGACGGACTCTGATTAGAAGAGTCTTTGCAATATGATTTAGGGGTATCTATATGAATTTACTATTTTTACTTGTTGTTTTGATTTTTATTCTGTTTATGATTATCGGATACATGCGCGGACTCGTGAAGTCGGTCTGCAAACTGGTTCTCATGGCTTTAGCTCTTTTGATTGCGTACATAGTTACGCCGTTCGCAACAGAAGCGCTTATTCAAAACACAAAGATTGATGATAACATTCAGAAAAAAATCAATTCAAGATTAGAACGATACGTTTCTGACAAGATACGAGAGGAAACAGAACAACTGCTTGGCGGAATTGCTGACAATGCTACGGTTGATTCATTGACAGCTACTTACATGACTACAGATTTTTCTACGAATGAACAGATTCGGATTTTGCAGGATATTCCATTTCCTCAGTTTATGAAGGACGCATTGATTGAACATAACAACAAAGAGGAAAAAGAACGTCTGGAGTCGAAAGGGTTCTTTGACTATATTGCCATATATCTTTCCAGAATGGTTTTGCGGGCAATTGTATTCTTTGGTCTGCTTATCTGTCTCGTCATAATCTTTACGATTATCACGAAAATGCTTTCCATTGCTGCGCACTTACCAATCATTAACAGTATTAACAGGATTGGCGGCGTTCTATTTGGAGTAGGGGAGGCACTTCTCGTTGTATGGATATTATTTGTGGGAATTGCAATGCTGGCTAACACCTCTATCGGAGTAGAACTTTACAAGCAGGTGGAAGACAATACTTTTTTGACAAAGTTATATGACAGCAATTTACTGATGTCGCTTGTAACTATTTTCAAATAGTAAGGAATAACAACGTTTTACACACTATTAAAAACGATCATTTGACAACGAGGTTTCGAGATGTCAAATGACGTTTTTTTTGATAGAAATAATAATTGGATAAAAATTAAAAAAAGTCTATTTTTTTCAAAATTGGACGATGGATGGAAAA
>CALYVE010000258.1 GCA_945492935.1 uncultured Lachnospiraceae bacterium | reverse complement strand
GATTATTTACTAAGAACTGTCATAAGTACAAACATCATGCCACTCGTTATAAACAGCGGAAGCATGATACAAAGCACATGATACACGCGCTTTGGAATGTTATTTTGTATGTATTTTGTATTGAACAATAAGTATAGCGGAATCAGAAGCGGAACAAAATATCTAGCCTGTACACCATTGATTCCGGAAAATCCTACCGGTGTAAAGAAAATATACATAGATGTCCAAATTCCGATTGCCGTTCCAAAGAGAATCGCCGCAATTCCTACTCTTGTAAGCGGCTTAATATCCACATCCGAGGTGTCTGTAAAGATGAAGAACAGCATAATGACATACATTACAAAGTTGAATGGGAAGCCGCGCAAATGTGCAAACTGTCCGAGTGCATCGTTTCCGATTGTGTATGCCCCAAGCCAATCCCACATATGGAAGAGGAGCATTTTGCCGTAAACGACCGGATTATGCATGATATATTCAATCTGACCACTTACACTGACAGCTCCGCCTCGCAGGTCACCTTCGATTCCTGCACTGTGCGTTGCCAGATAAAGAAGTCCGAGCGCACCAATTGCACAAACGCCAAGCAACCCTCCCTTGATTATTGCCCACGCCCTCTTCGAGCTAAAATGTGCCTTCGGAACGAACAATACCAAAAGAATCAGCGGTGCATAGACGATACGAACACACGATGCAATCGCGATTCCTCCCACAAAAACTGCACACTGTTTCCAGTCAAATACATTTTCTTTATCAACAATCGCTGTGATAAGGTACGACATTGCAAGGAACGCAAACGCATTCGCTGTCGCGTCATACGAATAAACCGATGCCTGGAACAGAATCGTCGGCATCAGCGCGAGCACTGTCATAATACCCTTGCCAATTCTTATGTGTCGGATGGCAAGATATGTAATTCCTACGTACATAAGAAGATTTGTCAGCTTGCCGAGAATATATACCCACCAAAGAGGCAAATGTAAAATACGACCGATATTGATACCAATCGAGCCTGCGATATGACCGACATCATAAAGGCCCTCCGGCCCACTCTTCATGAGATAATTATCCGGATTACTCTTACTGTAAATCTTGCTCGCATTCAGAAATTCCTTAAACTGTCCGAACTCGCATTCCGCCATCGGATAATATAGACTTGCCACACGATTTGCATCAAAATAGTAATCAACCTCCGGCGTCACAACAACCTTAGGTGCAAGTGCCATTTTGTATGAGCCTTTAAAATGAACTTCCTCATCCCACGTAATCTTGTAGGCCGGGAACCCAAACACCATGACAAGACCGATTCCAAGTGCTGCAATAGCAAAGCCTACCTCAATACGTTTTGCTACAAGCTCACGGTACGTAATCATAATCAGCAAAATGAGCACGAAGAAAAACACAAGCCACATACGACGTGCATTGATATTCAACGAATTGTCATACTTAATATTGCTGATTTCCAAGCCTTTAATGTAGTCTTCCTTCTGCGCATCGACATCATAATGAAGGAACGAAACCTCGATATGGTCAAAGGTACCCTTGATTACCTCTTCCGAATGGTAAATACAAAGATTGTTTCGATCCTTGAACTCTTTATAGACCGGATTCTTTGCCCCAACCGGTGTCTGATACACAAAAATCATTGCATAAAAATCTCTTCCCGGTGAACAATCGTATGAAAATTTGTACGTGTAAGCGCTTGATTTATTAATAATCATACGGTTCTGTTCGCCTGTCGTTACAAATTTATCCCCCTGCTGTTCAATACCGATTAATTCAACATCGCCGGCTGTAATATCAACAGCTTTTCTTCCGTCCGAACCAAGACGAATGCGCTTAAAATTGAACAGAAATTCCACGAAAAGCGCTACAAAAAGAGCGATTGCTGCAATAATTGCAATTTTTTTTGTAAAATCGAGCAAATCCTTCTTTTGCTCCGACGATAGTTTTTTGAATTTTATCTTCACGTTCATCCTCCAGTTTCCGGAAACAGTTTTCCGGTCTTCCTCTATTTCACAACCAACTTAAACGGCTCTGCCTCTACCGAAAAATTCGGATTGTAATATGGGTCTCCGGCATCTACTACCTCCGCCCAAATTGACCGAAAATGTGCAACCTCTCCATCAAATCTGCGTTTCTTTTCCGGCGTATCCTCATAGCCTCTTGATTTTGACTCATAGTGATACCATTCTGCCTGTGCACACAGGACAACGAGCTTCCCCTCGCGACGCACCTTCAGACAGTAATCAACATCATTTAGTGCAACAACAAAATCCTCTGTCAATCCGCCGACAGACTCGTATACAGAACGTTTTGTCATAAGACATGCAGCTGTAACGACACTGAAGTTGCTGTTTACAACCGCACGCAGCATATAACCATAATCACTACGCGGATATCCGCTGAATACATGACCTGCAAATCCGCCAAAGCCAAGTACAACACCGGCATGCTGAATCGTATCATCGCCAAAATAAAGCTTTGCACCGACAATACCAACATCATCACGCATACAAATGCCAAGCATGCGCTCGAGTGCATCCTCCGCAATCAGCTCCGTATCGTTGTTCAAAAGAAGCAAATAATCACCTTTTGCATTTGCCACGCCAAAGTTGTTAATTGCTGAATAATTAAACCCTTCCTTCCAGTAAACAACATGGAAGTTGTCGTGCGCTTCTTCCATCTTTTTGTAGTATTGAAATGTCTCATCCTTCTCACTGTTGTTTTCCACAACAACAAATTCAAAGTTCCTGTAGGCGCTTCTTTTGTAAATTGACTGAACACATTTATCAAGGTCATCTATGTGGTCCTTGTTTGGGATGATAATGGATATAAGCGGATTGTCGCCCGTGTCATATTTTACATCATAAATGCCCCACATATCTGTATGGGCTACCGTTGCCTTTAAGCCCTGTCTCTTAAGATGTGCCTCGAGTGCTTTTTTACCGGCATCAAACGCATACATTTTGCTCTCCGGTTTTCCTGCTGTGGAATTTTTATGT
>CALYVE010000257.1 GCA_945492935.1 uncultured Lachnospiraceae bacterium | reverse complement strand
CCGCGGTAATACGTATGGTGCAAGCGTTATCCGGATTTACTGGGTGTAAAGGGTGGTTGTATTTTTATTGACCGCAATGATATTCGTCAAAGCATGGAGACAATCAAACAAGGTACAGAATTTATGAAAATGGGACATTCTATGGTATTATTCCCGGAAGGAACCCGCAATCAAAAGGATACTCTCCTTCCATTCAAGGAAGGCGGTTATCGCATGGCTGAAAAAACAGGAGCGCCTATTGTTCCGATTGCCATTTCAGGTTCAGACTTATTACTCGAGTCTGCGCCAAAGAAGCGTATTCGCAGTCACAATGTAATTATCGAGTTTGGTAAACCAATTTATCCTTCTGAGATGTCATTGAAGGAACGAAAAGCGCAGTACGCACAGTTACCCGGAATTATTCAGGGAATGAAAGACAAACACCATATTAAATAAATTAACGGAGGTATTTACAAGATGCATTGGTGGATGATCGTGCTTATTGTCCTTGCGGTTTTAGCGATTTTATTAGTTGTTCTATATCGCTTTGGCAACAAGCTTCAAGAAAGACAGTTATCACAAAAAGAACAGATGATGGAGGCGGCACAACCTGCTACCATGTTAATCATCGATAAAAAGGTTCTTCCTATGAAGGATGCCGGTTTGCCTAAGATTGTTATGGAGCAGGCTCCAAAACGTTATCACAAGGCAAAGCTTCCAATTGTTAAGGCAAAGATTGGTTCAACGATTCAAAACATGATCTGTGATGATGCAATCTTTGACCAGGTTCCTACAAAAGGCGAAGTTAAAGCAATGATTAGCGGTATTTACATTTTAAGTGTAAAAAGTGTCCGCGGCAAAAAGGTTACTGTTGAGGAAGAAACAGGCAAGAAAAAGAAAAAAGGCTTCCGCTCTAAGATGCGTGAACGTCAGGCTAATTACCAGCGTCAGTTAAACGACCAGCTTCTTGCAAGAAAGCAGAACAAAGAGCTTGGTTACGATACGAAGGGTAATAAGGAAGCATCAAAGAAAGCAAAAGAAAGAGCAAAGAAGATTACAGATGGACTTAATTAATACTCTGATTTTACATATTGGATTAATTATAGTGTTCGGCACATGGTATTATTTTGTGTGCCACAAAGCAAGCAAGGACGAGGACAATCTGCTACATGCAGTGTCCTCGTCCTTCTTGGTGCTTAAATCAAAGCCTGTCATACCAATATTGATTATTTTAGCAGGCCTATGCTGCCAGTTATTTGTGAGTGGTGTTCTATGTCTGCTGCATGGAATCATTCCCGATGCTTTTGCTTCCTATGACAAACTTGTTCAGGAAGCAAATTCTGCCAAAACACCGCTTATTCTTATTCTCTGCATTTGCATACTCGCACCAATTGGTGAAGAGTTCTTATTCCGTGGTGTCATACTCTATCACGCAAAACGATTTATGCTTCCCATCCTTGCCGTGTTGCTTCAGGCCATTTTGTTTGGCCTATATCACGGTAATGTTATCCAAGGCCTATATGCAGGTTTTATGGGCATCCTTCTCGGAGCAATTGTGTGCAAGTTCAAAAGCATCATCCCTGCGATGCTTCTACACTTTACTGTAAATACAAGCTTATACATTGTACCTAAACAATTATACAGCACTTACAATATTAGTATCATAACGACTGCAATATCCGGTTTTCTGCTTGTCTTTATCATGGCAAAATTATTTGATAGGGGTAATTGTCAAACAAATTCTCATGCTTAGTGGCTCTTGTCCGACAAATACCAAATCATATGTAGAATCAACTTTGAGCGCAAAATCCTGCTCGGACTTCCCTTGTTCTTCAAAAAGATAGGACTTTGTCGTAAGCGTGACGGGAAATCTTCCATATGGTGTCTCATAAGAAGTATTATGCACCATCGCTGTACCATACATAAAGTCACAATTAACAGCACCACTTCGCATGACGCGCAACGAATCGTTCGTAACAAGCATGGTAGCTTTTATCTTGTTTCCATTATTCAAAACATCCTCGACATAAACAAGCCGATATCCGTCCTTTGTCCGTTCCATAACTGCAAACTGACTCGTTTTGGAAATCTCACCATCCATATCCGTTGTCTCAAATGCGATATTTACCTTCATTATGGTCTCTCCATAGCCATCTCAATCAATGCTTCCACAAGCTTATCAATTGGGTAGCCATTTGCTCCCCAAAGCATAGGATACATACTAATTGAAGTAAAGCCGGGCAGTGTATTGATTTCATTAAATACAACACAATTTGTGTCCTTCTCCAAGAAGAAATCAACTCTTGAAAGTCCGAATCCATCTACTGCATTAAAAATGCGAACAGCATTGGCTCGAATCTCATCCGCCTTCCCTTCCGGTAATTTCGGATCAATGATTGTCTTAGAATCTTCGTTATTATACTTTGCATCATAATCGTAGAAATCTGCTGCCGCAATAATTTCACCGAGACAGGAAGCTTTGGTTTTATCACCATATCCTAACACTGCGCACTCAAGCTCGCGACCAACAATTGTTTCCTCAACAAGAATTTTATAGTCATGCTTTGACGCAAGAATAAGACCTTCCTCAAGCGTCTTTCTGTCTACCGCCTTCGTAACACCTACGGAAGACCCGGCCTTCGAAGGCTTCACAAATACAGGGTAGGAAAGCTTTTCCTCTACGCGTGCAACTACACCGTCCATATCACAAAGCTGTTCCTTAAGAACCGGAACATACTGCGCCTGACGAATACCAAGTGTATCAACAATAAGCTTTGTGTATATTTTGTCCATCGATGCAGCGGATGCCAAAACACCACAACCAACATATGGAATATTTGCCATCTCAAACAAGCCCTGGATTGTTCCATCCTCGCCGTACTTTCCATGCAAGGCAGGGAAAACAACATCGAGCTTAACATGTTCAACATGATTATTTTCAACTATCATCATTTCACCCTTTGCATCCGGTGAAATAAGTGCTGCCTTCTCACTTTCCCTCCAGCTTCCATCCTCAATTTCATCAAT
>CALYVE010000256.1 GCA_945492935.1 uncultured Lachnospiraceae bacterium | reverse complement strand
GTTTTCATGTTTCTTCCTTTTCTGCTTGCTTGGGCATGACAGGCAGAATCCTTCCTCTATGCCCTTCTTTTTCTGCTCGCTTGGGTATGACAAGATAATTTCTTCCTCTATGCCCTTCTTTTTCTGTTTCCGTGGGCATGACATGATAATTTCTTCCTCTATACCCTTCTTTTTCTTTTTCCGTGGGTATGACAAGCAGAATCCTTCCTATATGCCCTTCTTTTTCCTTTTCCTTGGGCATGACAAGCAGAATTCTTCTTGTATACCCTTCTTCAGTTTCCTTAGGAATTTTTCTCAACCGCAACCGTTCACATTTCATAATATGTGAGAATTGCTTCATCAGCAATCTTTTGATTGCACTGCCGACAAGGTCCCGCTCCACATGGCCGCGGTAAAACCCAAAAACAAAAAAACAAGCCCTGTTTCTAACAAGGCTTGTTTTCATAATTTTTGATGTTTGAATTAGAGAATTGTAATTGTGTTAAGAACAGTTTCTGTATCTCCTGAAGAAGAACCAAGCATTGTAGCCCATGCTTCCTCACAGTAAATTGCAACACCATCACCAACATATACATATGCTGTAACGTTGATATCAGAACTCATAGTATTGTTTGTTCCGAAGTCATACGTTGTATATGTAATACCGTTGAATGTTGAATCATAGGTTACATATTGTGTACCATACACACTCTCGATCTGAGCCTTAAACTGCTCCTCTACACCGGTCATACCAGCTGTACTAACTGCAGAAATCGCAATTGTCTGTAACTGATTGTTCTCTGCAAATACCTTTGTTGACGCATTTGAACCTGCTGAATACTCCTCATAGGCTGTACCTGCAAGTGATAATGAAATAAGGTTCATAATTGTAATCTCATTATTTGATCCTGCTGTACTTTGCTCTTCTGTGCCGGATACTTCAACATCCGGTACTACAACATCCGGTGTTTCAACTTCAGGTTTCTCAAAGTTTACTTCTGTTGTCTCATCTTCTTTTTTGCCACAAGCTGTCATAGCAAATACCATTGTACATGCCATAACAAGTGCTAATAATCTTTTCTTCATTTTCTTTCTCCTTTTTTAAGTTTGAGTTACAAGCAAAGAGTATATATTTTTTTTACAGAAAAATCAAGGCAAAATTGTACTAAATTTTTTGTGAAAATGTGCTATTTTATGTTCTTTTTGATATTTTTTTTACCTTCGCAACTGTTTTCTTGATAAGCGGACGCACCGGACGCAGAAACAACCAGACAGCAGCACAAAATCTGTACAAAACATTTCGGGCAGAAACAGGTCTGCCCTTGCGGATTATTTGAACAAGAATCCCCAACACGTGCTCTTTTGCAATCGGCCCTTCCACCTTCTCCTGATTATCACCTAACATATAATATCCATCAGGTTTTACTCGGCACACACGATGCAGCACAAGAAGTCCATCGTCTCTCCGAAACAACAAAACATCGCCACGTTTTCCTTTGCGCTGACCGATTGCAGTAATGACAGCCTTATCGCGTCCCGGCACAAAAAGCGGATACATGCTGTACCCCTTCGGCTCAATCATAATTGTATCATGCTTTGCTAAAGCATCCTCCATTTTAAGTTGTCCGACCTTGATCTTTTCGTCCATTTCTTTATCCATTTTCATCTCCAAAATTGCATAATTATGTATTTTGCTCCGCATCCCGGTGAAATTTTGTTTCACATCCCGGTGAAATGTTGCTCCACATCCCGGTGAAATGTTGCACCACATCCCGGTGAAATGTTGCTCCGCATCCCGGTGAAATTTTGTTTCACATCCCAGTGAAATGTTGCTCCACATCCCGATGAAATTTTGCTCCGCATTCCGATGAAATTTTGTTTCACATCCCGGGGAAATGTTGCTCCGCATCCCGGGGAAATGTTGCTCCGCATCCCGGTGAAATGTTGCTCCGCATCCCGGGGAAATGTTGCTCCGCATCCCGGCGAAATGTTGCACCACATCCCGGTGAAATGTTGCTTCGCATCCCGGGGAAATGTTGCTCCGCATCCCGGGGAAATGTTGCTCCGTATCCCGGTGAAATGTTGCTCCGTATCCCGGTGAAATACCATAGCATTGTATGTAGAATAATGCTATAATGTTTGCGATAGACAATGCGATAATACAGAGGTGCCTTATGAATCATTTTTCCTATACAACTACACAGCTTGCAGAAAATTCCTATCTTGTCCCTTACGGTCAGTCCGTTGCAGACCATCGCAGGACAATTATGACAAACGAATCAGGTGTATTGTTATGGAATGCTTTCACAAGCGGAGCATCCGCAAGCGAAATGCTTTCGCTCCTCCAAGCGACCTACGAGGCAAGCGACGAAGATCTTCCTTCTCTCGAGCAGGATGTCCGGACATTTATGGATTGTCTCGAGAAAAATGGTATTTTTGCAAAATCATCCGTCCCTCATTCCGGCTACCCTGCGACAAAGCTTGCAATCGGTCCTGTCGGTATTTGTTTTCATGCTCCAAAATCCCTTATCTCAACATATTTTACATCTTTTGAAGATACAGCTGCAAAGACAGAATGCTGTCAGGAGTTTCATATTTTACCATACGAACCGTTTGCTAAACCAAACGGAAAAATTCTTAGCCGGAGCAGTGATCTTATTATTTTTGAGACTGAGGATGCCTACGTCTATCTTCCGACAAAAAGCAATTATATTTATGAAATGCATGTAACGAAGGATGCTCGCTATGCCTATCTCTATGCAGATATGCATACCGAAAATGCCGTCCTTTTGGACGAATTATTCCATATCATTCGCTTTGCATTTCTTATGGCTGCGCAGCAGCATAATTTACTGATTGTTCATTCAGCATCGATTCTGTATCATGACAAAGCGTATTTATTTTCCGGACATTCCGGTGCCGGCAAATCCACACATACAAACCTTTGGTTCAAGCACTACAAAACACCGCTTCTAAACGGCGACCTTAACATGCTTGGCATTTGCAACAACAAAGTCATCTGTTACGGTCTTCCA
>CALYVE010000255.1 GCA_945492935.1 uncultured Lachnospiraceae bacterium | reverse complement strand
ACATTATTCATGAAATTGGGGTACCTGCACATATAAAAGGCTATCAGTATCTGCGGAGCTCTATCATAATGGCGGTCAACGATATGGATATATTAAATTCGATAACAAAACAGCTTTATCCGACCATTGCAAAGGAGCACAGTACAACACCGTCTCGGGTGGAACGGGCGATTCGACATGCAATTGAGGTTGCCTGGGGACGAGGAAAAACAGATACAATAGATGCATTATTCGGATACTTTACAAATACAGGAAAATGTAAGCCTACGAATTCAGAGTTTATTGCATTAATCGCGGATAAAATTCGATTAGAGACAAAATTGGAGAGTGCATAAGGTCGAGGAATGTCGAGTAAAAAACAAGGAAAAATGCAAAATAATAATGGATAAATCTTGACATTATTTTTTAAAAATTATATCATTTCCATAGGTTTGATTGAATGGAGATGTAGCAAAGGAGAGATTATGACAGGACGAGATGTTCACGTTGTAATTGCTGATTCCGGCTACGAAATGCTATCAAAGCAATTACAAGGTTATGATGGGGAGATTCAGGTTGTTTGTGCTACAGACAACGGAAGCGATGTTTACGAAATGGTTCAACAGCACAATCCGGATGTGTTAGTGATAGATGTTTTTATCACGAATGTCGATGGACTTGAGGTTGTCGAGCAAATCCGTATGGATGAATCATTGGTCAACACCAAAATCATTTTTCTTACAACGGTAGGTTCGCCACGCATCATTAGTATGGCATTTAATTTGGGGGCGGATTATTACATAATGAAGCCTTGTAATCCGGATATTCTTGCAAAACGTATTATGCAAATTGCCAATATTGGCGATATAACCGGTGAACAAGCAGAAAATAATGATTTTGATGTCGAAAAGCGATTCGAGAGCAGTACCATCGAGAATGATGTAACCGAAATCATTCGGGAGATTGGAATTCCGGCTCATATCAAAGGCTATCAGTACATTCGTGAAGGAATTATCATGGCAATACATGATATGAATATGCTGAATTTTATTACAAAGCTTTTGTATCCAAGTATAGCTAAGAAATACAAAACAACTTCAAGTAGTGTTGAGCGTGCGATTCGGCATGCGATAGAAGTCGCTTGGGGACGCGGCAAGATTGAAGTGATTGAGGATTTATTTGGATATACCGTGAGTGCCGGCAAAGGCAAACCGACGAATTCAGAATTTATTGCACTTATAGCAGATAAACTCCGAATTGAATACAAAATGCATGCATAAATATATGCAATAGATAAAAGACATACTTGAAAGGAGATACGAAGGTGGCAACGCAAGGAACATATGAAGGTGGTTCCAATACGAACAGAGAAAGACGTGCAACAAATGGTGCAAAGGGAGGATATGCAGGGAAACCGGCAGGTGGTAGCAGCAGATACCCTAAGCAGGATGGACAAAATCGATATGGTAAATCCGCAGACGGTCAGAACCGTTACAACAAATCGGAAGGTGATCGGTCAAGAGGCGGAAGGACGGATGGTTCAAGCCCTCGTTTTAACAAGAATGAAGGCGGATACGCAAAGAAGCCATACGATAAGAACAGAACCTACAACAGTGTTCCAAAGTTTTCCGGTAAGGATGAGGATGAAGAGGATAACAGCAGAAGAAGCAAATCCTTCCGTCCAAAGGAGAACAAGCCAAGTGTATCAATTCCGGATAAGAATAAAGTCCAGATACGAATTGAAAAAGAACAAAAATCAATGATGAAGAAGCAACAGAACAAGAAAAAAGAGAGTAATCGTCCGCAGCCAAGAGTAAAGCGGGCAAATAACGTTAATTATACCAAGAATTATGCGAATGGTGATTATGACGATTACGAAGATTATTATGATCTGTAAAGTCAAGGGAGACCGGTTAGTCTCCCTTGTTTTTTTATGTATACCATGCTATAATTATTTACAATTATGGCCATTTTGATGGAGGAGCGCATGGACGAAAAATATCTTGACGATCTGTTGGGGCAGGTTTCCCAAGAGGGAGGACAATCAAATACGGATATTAATCTGAGTATGTACGAAGATGCAGATGTGAAAGTCGATATGTCTGACCTTGGAGATATTTCGTTGGACGAGCTGGATGACCTTGACTCTGTTGATTTGTCTGATTTGGATTTTGATGATATTGATTTTGATGATATTGATGTTACAAGTTTACATACGAACAATGCAAAGCAATCAGAAGAATCACAGGCAGAAGCGGATTTTAATTTGGATGCGTTAATTCAGGAATCCGACAATTTGGACATGACTTTTGATGAAGAACTACAGGTGACGACGGATATCGGAGGGGGTTCAATACCCAAACAGGAGACCGAGCCTGTTTTGGAACCTGTAGTCCCCCAAAAACCGGTGCAGGAAGAGGTCTTTCAGGCAGCAGAAGCACAGATGGAGGCAGATACATCCATTCCGGTAGCCGAAGATGTTGACAGTATGGATTTGGATGCGCTGTTTTCGGCACTTGGCATCGAGGATGAAGAGTCTTCGGAAGGTGGTGCGAGTGCGTATACAGCCGGGCAGAGTGAGTTGGATGCCTTATTTGAATCTTCGGCACAGCTTAGCATGGAGATGGGCGAGCTGGATGAGATTCAGGATTTAGACGATATAAAATCCGGCAAATCAAAGAACAAGAAGAAAAAAAAGGACGGCAAAAAGAAGTCCTTTTCTGAAATTCTCTTTGGCGAGATGGATGAAGAAGACGAGGAAGAGGAACGCCTTCTGGCTGAGAATAAAGAGAAAAAGCGGATACGAAAAGAGCAGAAAAAACAGGTTAAGGACGAGAAGAAGGCCGAAAAAAGAGAAACTCTCGAAATTAAAAAAAAGTCGGATGAAGCGAATAAGCAAAAAGTCAAAGCAGAGAAAGCGAAGCGAAAAGATGCGGAGCTTCAAGCGGAATTAGAGGAAGCAAAGAATGAGAAGCATGTTTCGAATCTGACAGTAATTATCGTTTTTGGTTTCTTTATTGGTCTTGCAG
Source organism: uncultured Lachnospiraceae bacterium (assembly GCA_945492935.1). Classification (GTDB taxonomy): domain Bacteria; phylum Bacillota; class Clostridia; order Lachnospirales; family Lachnospiraceae; genus Coprococcus_C. The sequence goes on along the minus strand of CALYVE010000255.1, from coordinate 11 downwards.
TTCTTGTTATT
>CALYVE010000254.1 GCA_945492935.1 uncultured Lachnospiraceae bacterium | reverse complement strand
GAGTACATACGATTTAAATAATTCTGAATGCGGAGAAGGAAAGGTAATGACGGAGTACGAGCAAATGTTCTCAGATCTTGGTAATCCGATTTGCAGACTTGTATATAAGCCGGCAAAATAAATGCATTGCATGTCGTAAAACAGATGTATAATTTATCCTGTTTTGCGATACAATAATAAAAAGCAGATTTCTTGACTTCAAAGAAACGACGAAAATACATGCATTTCAGCGGATTTAAATAGATTTTTCAAAAAATCTAAAAAAAAGACAAAAAAACACTTGCAATTAGGGAATGCATGTATTATAATCTGTTTTGTTGTGAATGACAATTTGATACGGGCCGCTAGCTCATTTGGTAGAGCACCTGACTCTTAATCAGGGTGTGCGGGGTTCGAGCCCCCGGCGGCCCACTTGAAGGTGGACTGATTGCATTTTATGTGGTTGGCCCATTTTTTTTCGACTTGACAATTCCCCTCGTGCGCATGGATGGCAACGGGGGTTTCTTTAAAAAGGGGGATTGGATGATATTTGAAGAAATGATTAAAACAGAATGTACAGATGAAAGGTATGAAGCGTGGGAAAAATATCGTGATTCGCTCACCGATTTTATTCTGGATGGAATAGAACATTATTATAGGAAGAAAAAAATTAAAAGCATGGGTGTTCGAAGGCTTTCGGCGGAAATCGGACTTGAATCGTTATTGTCAGAACAGAAGAACAAACCAACGGTTGCCATTTGGGGTGCAGGCGGCGGAAATGATATTGATTTGCCGCGTTTGGCGAAGTATTTTCATCTTGTTTTAATTGATCATAATTTAGAACAGCTTCAGAATACATGCGAGCGCTTTGGACTTACAGAACAGCAGTGTTCATGCGTTGATCTGCAATTTTGGCATATATCCATTGCCGATTATAAAAGGATTGAGGCGATGCTTGTTGAAGGTTCGTCGGATGAGATTATCATTCGGACAATCAATGAGATAATTATGAGAATGCCTTTGTACGAATACGCGAAGCTTCCGAAGTATGACTTTAGTATTTGTGTCGGACTTGCCAGTCAGCTTAATGCACGGCTTGCAATGCTTTTTACGCTTCACGGAAGAGGAACGGAGTTTTCGGATTATTTACCGGAATTGAATGATATAGCAGTAAACAAACTTGCGGATTTCATTTATAACATAACAAAAAATACCGTTATGTTTGGATATGAAGTGACAACGCTAAAGAATACAGAAGCAATGCTTGCAGATTTATTAACCTATGAGCCAGAGGAATGGGAGCAAAAAAAGGAGTGGCCGCCACATTCTCTTATATCTGACATAAGCGGAAATGATATTTTAAGCGAATGGATTTGCGAGAACATAAAGGAAGGAAATATAACTGCAGATAGTTTTGAAACACTGGTGTGGCCATTTGCCGCTCAGAAGCATTTCATTATGTTGTTTTGTTATTTTTCGATTATAAAAAATTGCTGAATAATTCGTCAGAAAATCTGTGAATTGTTATAAAATCCTTGAAAAGACGGTTCATCATGTGTTAAACTGAAATTAACATGTACATTTATGTGCAAACAGAGATTTTGATAAATGAGGAGGATTTATTATGAATTGTTCAGTATGCGGAGCAATGATTCCGGACGGACAGGCAGTATGTCCAAATTGTGGAACCGCTGTACAGCCAATGTATGGTCAGCCACAGCAACCACAGCAGCCGATGTACGGTCAGCCACAGCAGCCAATGTATGGTCAGCCACAGCAACCACAGCAGCCGATGTACGGTCAGCCACAGCAGCCGATGTATGGTCAGCCACAGCAGCCAATGTATGGTCAGCCACAGCAGCCGATGTATCAGCAGCCAATGTACGGTCAGCCACAGCAGACAGGCGGAATAGGTGCTTATTTTAGCAACCTTCCAAAGGATCCAATGAATATTTTACGTATTGTAGGTGCTGTATTCTTATTGATTGCACCACTTTTCCCATGGGCAGCAGCTAAGATATTCGGTATCAAAGCAGGTTCTACAAACTTATGGGGTGGTGGAGTACTTGCTCTTATTTCAGCACTTCTTATTACAGCAGTAGCAGCATGGCTTATCTGCGTTGAATTAGCTGATTATGTACCGGCTCTTTCAAAAGTTAAACTCTCAATCCCATATGCAGAGTTGATTGCGCTTGGTGTAGTGCTTGTACTTGTGCTTCTTAACACATTCATCTTCAAGCTTTCAGAGTCAGGTGAGAAGATTAGTATGTCCGAAATCAGAGATTATGGCTATAAGGTTTCATATGGCTTTGGCTATTTCTTCACATGGATTTCAGTTGTACTTTGTGCAGTTCCACGTTTCATCAAGAAAAAGTAATTACAATTCCATCAAAATGTGATATCATAAGGGCGGAGCGTTTGCTCCGCCCTTATTTTTGATTGTATGGTGCGCGATAGCATTGCCCAAAGTAAATGTCTCCGGAACATTATACAATCAATTGCGAAAATGAAACATGATATTATTTCCCAAAGTAAATGTCTCCGGAATGGTATACAGTCAATTGCAGAAATGAAACATGATAATATTTCACAAAGTAGATGTCTCCGGAATGGTATACAATCATTTCAAAAAAATGTAACGTGATTTTTTTGAAATGATTTGTATACCATCCCGGAGAATGTCAGTAAACTCACGAGAGACGAGAAAGAGAGACAGGAGAAAGAGAGACAGGAGAAAAGGAATGGTACATTCGGACAAAAAAGCACTTGTTGATTATTTCAAAAGCTTTCAGAACAATATATTGCGATTAATAAAGTTCATATCCTGTGTAATCACGATATTCGCTCCGTTAATGCCATGGCTTAAGGTGAGCATAAACAAGACAACGCAGCCGGAATTACATAGCTATAAAGATAATTTGTTTGCGTTGCATGGTGTGGAGACGTTGTTTGCGATACTTATAATGGTGCTTGCATGCATAGTTATCGTGCTGGATATGGCAGAGTATGTTGATGCATTTGGCAGAATAAAGAATAAATGGTTTTACGA
>CALYVE010000253.1 GCA_945492935.1 uncultured Lachnospiraceae bacterium | reverse complement strand
GAGATTGTTATTCATAAAGCTTCGGAACGTTTCTTCTTCGGAAAGATCTATCAGATTTTTCTCGGATGTCTCAATATAGGACTGTAAATATTCGTATGGAGCTCCTCCCCATATATCTGCATTTGTGCTTGATATACCGGCAGATGCCAAATAGCGAAGCGGAAGAATAATGCTCTCGTTGTAGGATGGCACAATGCCATATGTATCTTTTACAGCAAGGACGGCTGCATCATTCGGTTCAACATTGTTATAAAGCTGACACAGACTGGAATCATCCAAATGTGCATCATACGTTGCAAAGCTCTCGTCTTTTATCTTGTAGTAAGCATATCCTCGTGCGCATATCGCAAGTGTTCGCATTGCTTCGCGTTGATAATTCGAAGGTACCTCACTTGATACAACACTATACAAATACTGTTCAATCGGTATTTCGTTAATAATGTGGAGCACGCCATCCTTTAACACCCGGACCTCGAGTACGCCGGCGTATACAGGATGCCCATATCCGCGCAAAAGACTCGAAACCGTCACCGTCTTGTCATCGTCAAACGGCGCTATGATAAACGTATCTCCTTCCTCACAATCCTCCGCAACAATAGTTACAGATTCCCCTGCCTGATAGGTTGTCTTAACCTCGTCCTTGTTTGTGACGGTAAATGGGTAATCACTCGTAAAGATTGCTCTTCCCATATCATACGATGAATAATTATCATTGCTCAAAATAACCCGGATATTATCACATACAAGGTTCTCACGAATAATCGCTGCAATAATGGTATTCTCTTCTTTGACGATATCCACAGAACGATATCCTGCCAAAATCCGCCTACTTGGCTCACATACCGGATCTCCTACCATGTTATAGACCATAAAATCTTCCGGGATATCGTAAACCATTCGTTCATTTATCTCCAGTTTTTCATCGGTCGCTTCTGTAACACGTACTGCATTAACATCCTTCTGCTTTGTGACAGCAACTACACCTGAATTATCAAGCTTGATTGCAACAACCTCACCGGAAGAAATGTCATTTCCCGGATCGTTTGCTGTCGTATACTGCGAAAGCTTCATCGAATGCTGACGGCCATCGAATAAAAATGTACAGGTTGTTTCATCAATGGACAAAAGTAACGCATTCCGGATTGTATATGATGTAATTCCGTAATCGTTAATCCGGAACACATGACCATCGCGCGAATATATGTCAATAATTTTGTCGACATATTCTTCCTTAAAATCCGTGTCTACGATATAGGTTTTGCCACCATTCGTAATGCATTTATTGCCTGTTGCCGAATCAACATAATAGTCATATACAAAAAATTCTTCCTTGACAAATCCCTCGATTATGTTGTTATGGGCAATTGTGAGAAGCAGAATATCAAATTGATCCTTTGTTACAAATGCATCGTCACTTGCGTCCTTCACAATATCATCAATCAACGAAAGCGGAAGCTCTGCAATCTCCAGCGACTGATGAAGAAAACCGACTGTAACAATCTCACTTCTGGCCAGAGGATCGATCAGTTTCTCAATCGCCTGTCGTTGTTCCTCTGTTTCCGCAAGATATTTTACATCGTTCATGACATCAGCATATGTATAGTATTCCGCTGTTTGGGAACCTTCAGGATTCTCTTCGACAATCTCATCTTCCGGTCTACTGTTCCTGCGTTTTGTCTCGTCAACAACAAGCATAATAACTGCCATCACGAAAAGCACGATCACAAATGCTATGATTTTTTTCTTCATGAAACCCTCCAAAAAAAGAAAAGCAGCAAAGAAAGCTGCTTTGCAAGTCTTTTACAAATAATATATCCGGAATGTCGTTTCCTGTCTTTTGACTCCTAGCCAGGCTAGGTGGGCAACCGCACAAAGTTTTCTGCCTTCCACTGCAAACGGAGGCCTGACATCCGACTTTGCTATAAGAATCCCTTTTAAAGTAAATGTAGGTTCAAAATAAACAGGTAGTGTCGAACACCCCAGATATATAGCATTCACTCGAAAAAACTCTTTTGTTATGTTTTTATTATATCTTAGTTATATGCATTTTTCAAGATTTTATTCCGGCGCAGAATAAGTATTTATTGTAATTTCCTGTGGAGCAACACCGGTTTCGTTCCGTACACCGGCACAAATATCCAACACCTTTGTCGTAGGGAGATAATTCTCTGTTCCAAATAAATATTCATGGAGTGCCGATACATTTTGCTCTAAATCAGCCGGAACAATAACGGAGCCCTTTGTCTCATGATTAACCGGCTGCCATGCAAGCGGAAAACCAATGGTCGATGATAAATCATAATCCTTAACATCCATCAAAAGATCAAGCAATTCATCCTTCGGAATACTTGTAAGAATATTCGGAAGCACCTCATCAAGCATCGAATCCAGTGTCTGAAGATCCGATGTCTTCGCCTTTGCTAACATCTTCGAGATAACCTCTCTCTGACGCTCTGTTCTTGTGATGTCTCCCTGATCCGTACTACGAATGCGTGCGTATGCCGTTGCCTGTGTACCGTTTAACAGCTGCTCGCCTGTCGAAAATACACCATCGGAATAGATTCCCGTAATATTAATCTGCTCTGTGATACCCGAGTTGATTACCGCAAGCTCGCCCTCACTGATATCAACCGTAATTCCGCCAATCAAATCAATCGCCTTTGTAAGTGCAAGGAAATTCACTGCTACATAATCTGTAATCTTCAGGTCAAGATTCGCATTCAAGGTCTGAATTGCAAGCTTAGGTCCACCGAATGCATAAGCTGCATTTACCTTTGTAATAAGTCCGCTGCCATCCTGTATCTGCAGGAAGGAATCTCTATATACGGAAACAATCTTCATTTCTTTTGTAGATTTGTTAATGCTTGCTATCATAATACAGTCACTTCGGTTACCTTCCCGCATGTCTGTATTGCTTCGCGAATCAATACCAAAAATAGCAATCAGACGATATCCATCCTGATCCGGATTACAGCCGTCATTAATGCAAAGCTCTGACGGATCAAGTGCATCATACTGAACCATATCTAAT
>CALYVE010000252.1 GCA_945492935.1 uncultured Lachnospiraceae bacterium | reverse complement strand
ACCTAAAAAGTAAGACTGTGTATGAGCCCCTCCTGTAATCGGCTGTAAACGGACAATATTATCAATATAACTAATATCAATTCCGTACTGCTCACTGTCAAATCTTAAAATAATATATTGTTTTGAATCTACGATAACATTTGTATCCATCCGTACACCCCCATTACACCAATGTATTTGAATCGATAATCAATGCAACTTCACCATTTCCTAATATTGTTGCACCGCTAATCATCTTTGGAACACGGATAAATTTACCAAGCGGTTTGATAACAATTTCCTGCTGACCAAGAATTTTATCAATCACAAGTCCGGCCTGACGATCACCCTTCTTAACGATAACAACAACCATGCAATCGTCTTCCTCGTCATCCTCATCGCGTTCCTTTGGTTCAATATCCAATACTTCATTCAATCGTACAATCGGAATAACATCCCCACGAAGATTGATTACTTCTTTTGTATGTACATATTTGATATCAGACGGAAGAATTTCCTCCAACGTAACAATGGAATTAAGCGGAAGTGCATACTTCTCACCGGAAATATCTACCATCAAAGCCTGAATAATCGCTAATGTAAGAGGCAGTCGAACAATAAAAGTTGTACCTTCGCCAAGCTTTGTAACTACTTCAACATCACCGCCAAGTCCTTCAATCTTGTTCTTAACAACATCAAGTCCAACACCTCGACCGGATACATCTGAGATCTGTTCTGCCGTAGAAAATGCCGGCATAAACAATAAATCAACAGCTTCTTTGTCAGACATATACTCAGCCTGATCTTCAGAAATCATACCCTTCTCGATTGCTTTTCTCTTGATTTTTTCTACATCAACACCGCCACCGTCATCGGAAACCTCAATTGTAACGTTATTTCCATCCTGATAAGCGTCCAAACGAATAGTACCAACCTTTGGCTTGCCAATCTTAAGACGGTCGATTGTTGATTCCAAACCGTGATCTGCCGCATTTCGAAGCATGTGCATAAGCGGATCGCCAATCTCATCAATAACAGTACGGTCAAGCTCTGTATCCTCACCGGTCATGATAAGCTCCATCTCCTTGTTAAGCTTTTTGGAAAGATCACGAATCATACGCGGAAATCTGTTCACAACACTCTCAATCGGAACCATTCGAACCTTCATAACAGACTCATGAAGATTTGTTGTTATACGCTCAAGGTATTCAATTTGCTCATTCACTGACTGATTTGTTGATGCGACTGTACCGGTAACAGAAACAAGACCATTTTTTGCGATAATAAGCTCCGAAACAAGGTTCATCAAGTCATCCAACTTCTCAATATCAACACGGACAGAACGATTTACAACCGGCTTTGCGTTTGCCTTTGCTTTCGTTTTTGCCTTTTCTTCCTTTGTTTCATTATGCTCTTCTTTTACGTCTTCTTTTACTTCCTGCTTAGGCGTAGTATCCTGAACCTCTTCCGGTATTTCGAACTCTTCAATAACTGCCTCCTCTATTTCGGATACATTTTCAATTGTCTTTTTGATTTCTTCCAAAGACTTATCTGAAATAATGAACATAGAAAAGTCCAGGTCGAACTTCTCATCCTCAATATCCTGAACACTCGGAACCGACTTAATAATCTCACCCTTTGATTCCAGTCCCTTGAATACTAAAAATGCTCGTGCAGCCTTTAACAGACAACTTTCCTGAATATAAACCGTTGTTGCATAAACATGCATGCCGTTTGTTTTTGCTTCCTGCATCGCATTTTTTTCGAAATCTGCGATTGGAATCTGCAAATATTTTCTTCTGTCAGCAGAAGCATCTGCAGCTTCTTCCTTTTTTACAGGTTCAGGCTTTTCTTTTTCCGCGGCACTTACACCATTTAATGCATCATTTAGTAAAGCAATAACATCCTCATTATCTTCTGTTCCCTCATCTGATGTTTCGATAATACTATTCAAATATCCTTCAATTGCGTCCAGACACTTAAACACAATATCAACCATATCCGCATCAACATTAAGCTTGCCGTTTCGAACTTCCGAAAAAACATTTTCCATATCATGAGTAAGGCGCTGCATACGTTTGAAGCCCATTGTACCGGCCATACCCTTCAAGGAATGTGCAGCTCTGAAAATCTCATTTACGGTGTCAATATTTTCCGGTTCGGCCTCCAAGATCAACACTTGTTCATTCAGATTTTGTAAATGCTCTTTTGTTTCATCGATAAAAATCTCAAGATATTGACTTAAATCCATTTATCATTCCCCTACCTTTCGTATAATTTGTTCTGCAATCTCATTCAAATCGCAAACAACATTTGCAAGTCCGTTTTGGTATACTGCTTTTGGCATACCATACACTGTACAAGATGCTTCGTCTTGCGCAATCACGTAAGTGTTTTTTGATTCTGATAATTTTTTTATACCAACCGTACCATCTTGCCCCATGCCTGTTAAAACAACACAAATAATTTTATCATACGGTCCATCCACCAGACTTTCGAACAACTTATCCGCACTTGGCTTTAAGCTGTCAATCGGCATGGAATCATCCAAAAAAACGGTTGACCCGGATTCATTCCAAGCAACCGTTAAATGTAAACCACCCTTTGCAACATAGGCTGTGCCCGGTTGCAAAGCCTCTCCATGAGCAGCTTCTTTAACTGTAATTTCACTAACATCGTTTAGTCGTTTGGAAAATGGTCCCGTCATCCAATCTGCCATATGTTGAACAATTAAAACAGGCACCGGAAAATCCTTGGGTAACCTCGGTACAATTTTGTGTAATGCTTTTGGTCCGCCTGTAGAACAGGCGATAACAACAATGCAATCGGAACCTGCTACCGGTTCGTTGTTTGTATTTTTTATCATGAAATCACTATCCTCTATTACGATTATACCAAATACAATTCTGCTCATGAGTGCATAGTAATATTTTATATAAATTTGTCGAAAAAAGTTTTAATCTTATTTAAGTCCGATTTCTTTTGCCCTTGCAACACGTTCGCTTTCAAATATAAAGCGTATGATTTTATCGCGTTCTTCCTGCGCAATTTTCAT
>CALYVE010000251.1 GCA_945492935.1 uncultured Lachnospiraceae bacterium | reverse complement strand
CAGCTTTATGCAGAAAATTCAAGGTCTGACATGTTATCAGATTAGCAGCCATCCGGAGCCTTATGGCGATTATGTGTATTTTATTATTTATTTAAACCAGAGGACTGAATAAATGAAGAGTTTTCCTATAGAGAATATGAAAGAATTCATGAATGATTTACTTGTCAGGGAAAAATATGACAGTTTTTATCTGTTTGATGCAAGATTAAAAACTTCGCTCGATTATTACGTAAACGGCAAAATTCATTATGAGTTTTACGATGGAGCGGACGAAGAAAAACCGACAACGGAGTATGTAGTCTGGAAAGATATAAAACATACGATTTTTGATTTCATGAAAGGGAACAAATTACCGCTTCGTTTTAAGATTGTTTTGATGTTTAATCGTGAGAATATTGAACGATTAATTGAGATGAATAATCTGCCAATGGAATCCCGGGAGGTTGGTGCATTATTTATGAATATCATTTACGAGGAAGGGGTATTATCCGTTATTACCGGTACATCCATGAAGATGTTTACGATGGACAAAAGTCTCGAACAGCTTTGGGATGATACCGTTAAAAAATATTACATAACTTAAGTTGCAATAGGAGGCGACAGAAACATGGAGAAACAAGGTTCTTTATCAATCAACAGTGAAAACATTTTCCCGATTATCAAAAAGTGGTTATATTCTGACCACGACATTTTTATTCGAGAATTGATTTCAAACGGATGCGATGCGATTACAAAGCTTCGTAAGCTTGGTATGATGGGAGAATTCGAGGAGACAGAAGGTGAGGAGTACAAAATCGATGTGTACGTATCTGCGAAGGATAAGACATTAACTTTTGTAGATAACGGTATCGGTATGACGGCAGAAGAGGTTGAAAAGTATATCAACCAGATTGCGTTTTCGGGTGCTACAGACTTCATTAACATGTACAAGGATAAGACAAATGATGACCAGATTATCGGTCATTTCGGTCTGGGCTTTTATTCCGCATTTATGGTAGCTGATAAGGTTACAATTGAAACCTGCTCGTTCCAAAAGGACGCAGAGCCTGTATTTTGGGAATGTGATGGTGGTACGGAGTATTCGATGGAAGAAAGTGATGATGATGCCAGAGGAACCGCTATTACATTGTACTTAAATGAAGAAAGCTACGAATTTGCAAATGAGTACCGTGTACGCGAAGTAATTAACAAGTACTGTGCATTTATGCCATACAACATTTATCTCATTAATGAAGATAAGCTCGAAGAAGAAAAAACAACAGACAAGGAAAATGACAAGGAAGAGGAAGCAAAAGAAGAAGCAAAAGAAGAAGCACCAAAGCCGCTCAATGATACAAATCCGTTGTGGATGAAGAATCCAAAGGATTGCACAGAGGAGGAGTACATTGATTTTTACCAGAAGGTATTTCTTGATTTTAAACGTCCGCTGTTCTGGATTCATCTAAACATGGATTATCCGTTTAACTTAAAGGGTATTTTGTATTTCCCAAAGGTTAATACGCAGTATGACCAGTTGGAAGGCACGATTAAGCTTTTCAACAATCAGGTATTTATCGCTGATAATATCAAGGAAGTGATTCCGGAATTTTTGCTTCTGTTAAAGGGTGTTATTGATTGTCCGGATCTTCCGTTGAATGTGTCAAGAAGTGCACTTCAAAATGATGGATTTGTTAAGAAAATTTCTGAGTACATTACGAAGAAGGTTTCTGACAAGCTCTCAGGCATGTGCAAAAACGAAAAGGAAGAGTATGAAAAGTATTGGGATGATCTTGCGCCATTCATTAAATTTGGATGTATTCGTGACGCAAAGTTCTGCGAGAAGATGACAGATTATATGCTGTTTAAGAATTTGGAAGGCAAGTATGTTACTTTGCCGGAGTATCTTGAAGCAGGCAAAGAAAAATATGAGAACAAAGTATTTTATGTTACGGATGAACAGGCACAGTCACAGTATGTAAACATGTTCAAGGAAGAGGGAATGGATGCGGTCATTTTGACCCACAATATTGATAATGCTTATATTACACATTTGGAAGGCAAAAATGAAAATGTTAAATTCCTTCGTATTGATGCTGATTTGTCAGATAACTTTGTAGGCGAGGCGCTTACAGAGGAACAGACAAAGGAATATACGGATAAGCTTTCTGAAATATTTAAAAAGGCCATCGGTAACGATAAGCTTACAATCAAGGTTGAGAATCTGAAGAATGCTGAATTATCTTCTATGCTTACGCAGTCAGAGGAAGCACGAAGAATGGCTGATATGATGCGTATGTACAGTATGCCGGGTATGGATGCAAGTATGTTTGGCGGAACTGAAAGTGAGACACTTGTATTAAATGCTGCAAACAAACTTGTTCAGTATGTATTGAATAATCCGGAAGGTGAGCACGTTGACATGATATGCTGTCAGCTTTATGACCTTGCAGTACTTGCAAACAAGCCACTTTCTGCTGAGGCTATGACAGCCTTTGTTGCACGAAGCAATCAGATTTTAGGTTTCCTCATCTAGCTGATTTGAGCAAAAAGAAACCCTCGCAATATCCGCGAGGGTTCTTTTTGTATTACCGCGGCCTTGTGACGCGGGGCCTTGATTTATTGATCTGTAGTTTCGTCTTTCTTAATTCTTGCATTAACAAATTCATAAATTGCTTCACAGTAATCCTTCTTCATCGTAAACGGAATGACGTAAACATCCTTGCCTGCTTTGATATTCAGCATATAACAAATGAGAGTTGCATCCGGGATAACCATTGTAATAAAATCGATATCTTCGAAGCTATATTGTGTCTGCCCGTAATGATGCGTGACCAGCATTCCGTTGTCATCAAAACGGTATGTAATATCAAAGGCTGTCTTACGGAACGAAGATGTAATTAAATATAAACCATATACAGCAAGACAAAGCGCCATAATAAAGGTAAGAAGCATATGCTTAATGAGCCCCATTGTGAGCAAATATAATTGTAAAAATGAAACAAGCGTAAAAACGGTGCCAAGAATACGATAGGAAATACGGTTGGCACGGCGTTTCGGTACGG
>CALYVE010000250.1 GCA_945492935.1 uncultured Lachnospiraceae bacterium | reverse complement strand
AGGATTTTATGATATTCTCAACTCTATTTTGCACCGGTACGTGAATTAAATCACGTACTGATCCGATGTTTCGTTATGCCACTCCACTAAATCTGCTAAAGTGATATTGTCAATTACGCCGCTTATTGCATCGTAAAGCTTTTCCCAAATACGAACCGTTACACATTGATTTCTTCTCTCGCAGTCAGATGGATTTTGTCCAACACACGACACCGGTGTCAAATCTCCCTCCGTCAATCGAAGAATCCCACCAACGGTATAGTCCTCCGGATTCTTAGCTAATACATATCCGCCCTGGGCTCCCCGAATACTTCGAACATATCCTGCTTTGTTTAGAATTGCAATAATTTGCTCCAAATATTTCTCGGAAATGCCCTGTCGCTTAGCAATATCCTTGAGTGCGATCGGGTCTTTCGTATTGTACAATGCCAAATCAAGCAACAAGCGCACAGCGTATCTTCCTTTTGTTGAGATTTTCATAAATTATACCTCTTAATCTTTCTTGAATAATGCAGTTGATAAATAACGATCTCCGGAATCCGGCAATAATACAACAATATTTTTGCCTTTGTTCTCAGGTCTCTTCGCAACAATTGTTGCTGCCTTAAGCGCTGCTCCTGATGAAATTCCAACCAGAACACCTTCACTCTTTGCAAATGCTGCACCTTCCGCAAAAGCATCTTCGTTTTCAATCGGAATGATTTCATCGTAAATATTAATATCCAATGTGTTTGGAGCAAAGCCTGCACCAATACCTTGAATCTTATGTGGTCCGGCAATGCCTGTTGATAAAAATGCGCTGGAAGCCGGCTCAACTGCGATAACTTTTACATCTTTATTCTGTTCCTTCAAGTAAGCACCCACACCGGAAATCGTTCCGCCGGTACCGATACCTGCTACAAAGATATCAACCTTTCCGTCTGTCTGCTCCCAAATCTCCGGACCGGTTGTTTCTTTATGAACCTGAGGGTTTGCAGGATTATCAAACTGTCCTAAAATAACTGCACCCTCAATCGAATCTCTTAATTCCTCTGCCTTTGCAATCGCGCCTTTCATTCCCTTTGCACCTTCCGTAAGTACAAGCTCTGCACCATATGCCTGAAGCAAGGTTCTGCGCTCTACACTCATTGTATCAGGTAGTGTAAGAATTGCTCTGTAACCTTTGATTGTTGCCACTGCGGCAAGACCGATACCTGTATTACCGGATGTTGGTTCAATAATTGTTGCGCCCGGCTTTAACACGCCTTTTTGCTCAGCATCCTCAATCATGGCAAGCGCTATACGATCCTTAACAGAACCTGCCGGATTAAAATACTCCAGCTTTGCAAATATTGTAGCGTCTGTAGCTTCTGCCTCTTTCGCATATCTTGACGCCTTAAGAAGCGGTGTCTTTCCAATTAATTCTAATGCACTTTCTACTGTTTTACTCATATTTTTTCCTCCTGTTTTTATTTCCTACTTGTTTGATATGTTTTCTATGTTTCGAATTATATTCCCTTAATTCCTATCTGTCAAGTAGAATTTATAAAAATTTATTTTGTCAACCGGATAATAAATTCAAAAAAAGATTGCCCCTTACACATTACTCCATCGATCGGTAAACAACCATCTTGGAAGTGCGAAGAGGCAATCTCTTTCTTATGTTACTCTGAATGCTATCTTATACCTGCTTGTAAAGCTGATCGTAAATCTTTGCCGAATCCGCCCAGCTGTAGTTCTGCTGCATAGCACGCTTCATCATATCATACCATGCATCCTTGTAATCAAAGAAGATACGCTTTGAGTAATTGATTGTATTTAGTAATTCTCTAGCATCATAGTTTGCAAACGAGAAACCGGTTCCCGTTCCCTCATATTCATTGTAAGGAATAACAGTATCCCGAAGGCCACCCGTCTCACGAACAATCGGAAGTGTACCATAGCGAAGTGCCATAAGCTGTGTAAGTCCACATGGTTCAAATCGCGACGGAACAAGCATCGAATCACATGCTGCATACATCTCATGTGATAAATCACCGGAAAAATAAATGTTGGCAGATACTTTAGCCGGATGAATACCCTGATAATATCGGAACATATCCTCATATCTTCGATCACCTGTACCAAGCACTACAAATTGTGTACCATCTGTACAGATATCATTCATAACATGATCCACAAGATCAAGGCCTTTCTGATCGGTAAGTCTCGAAATTATACCAATCATATAAGCATTTGGATCTTCCGGAAGTCCAAGCTTCTTCTGAAGAGCAAGCTTATTTTCTACTTTATTTTTGCGGTAATTCTTTATGTTGTAATTTTTGAATATCTTCTTATCCGTTGCAGGATTGTATTCATTGTAATCAATACCGTTAATAATACCCCATAAAGACTGATGACGTGCATGGAGCAATCCGTCTAAGCCCTCTCCATACTGCGGAGTCTGAATCTCCTGTGCATATGTATTTGATACAGTAGAAATCTTGTCAGCATATACAAGACCTCCTTTTAACATACTCGCATCCTTATGAATCTCAAGTTTATCCGGTGTGAAAACATAATCAGGAAGACCTGAATACGCCTGAAATGTCTCAATATCCCAACGTCCCTGAAACTGCAGATTATGAATCGTCATAATTGACTTTATGCCTCTGTAAAACGGATTGCTTGCAAATAATGTCTTAAGGTAAACAGGAACAAGTCCTGCCTGCCAGTCATGACAATGAATGATATCCGGTCGGAATCCAATACCTGGTAAAATCGAAAGCGCAGCCTTACAAAAATAAGTAAACTTCTCAATATCCCACTTCACATCCCCATAAATGTTAAAGCCATTGAAATAATATTCGTTGTCAATAAAATAAACCGGAACACCTTCATACTCCAGGTACATAACACCAACATACTGCTGCTTCCAACCAATATCCATATGAAAATGCGTTATATAACGCATTTTGCTCTTGAATTTTGCCGGTAAACATGTATAGTTTGGAAGGATAACTCGCACATCATATTCTTTTTTATCAAAAATCTTAGGTAATGTACCTACAACGTCTGCCAGACCTCCTGTCTTAACAAAAGGTACACA
>CALYVE010000249.1 GCA_945492935.1 uncultured Lachnospiraceae bacterium | reverse complement strand
CAAGAGTAAATTTTCTTGAGAATATAGGATTTAGCTATAAGACTATGGAAGATAATGGAATTGTGTCTCCGGTACTTGCGGTAAATTGTGATTATAAGCAGACTACGACATTCGGTGATGAAATATATATTAAGGCAAGTGTAGCAGAATTTAAGGGGGTACGCCTAACGATTCGCTATGAAATGACAAAGTCTGATGGAACACTTGTATGTGAGGCAGCATCAAAGCATTGCTTTATGGGACAGGATGGAAGACCGCTTAGGTTAAAGACAGATTACCCGGAATTCTATGAATGTATGATGGAGCTCGCATGCTGTAAAGATTAATTTTGAGGATAAATAATATGAATGATAAAATTAATAAAGACAAGATACTAAAAAATGAAAACATAATATTTGATGACTACATAATAAATAGTGCAACGAGGCAGGATGCAAATGAAGTTCTTGCTTTGTATAAAATGCAAATTGGCAGAGCGTTTTGTCCGTGGACAGATAATTACCCGGACATGCAGGAAATCGAATTTGATTTATCAAGAAATGCTTTGTTTGTTATGAAGAATAAGGAAGGCAAAATAATTGCTGCCATTTCCATAGATGAGGACGAGGCGGTTTCAAAGCTTCCATATTGGACAAAGCAACTTGCACCGGGAGGAGAGCTTGCAAGGCTTGCCGTGCACCCTGACTATCAGAATCAGGGGATTGCGCGAATTATGCTTTTGTATGCGATGCGGGAACTTCCGAATAGAGGATATCGCAGTGCGCATTTTCTTGTCAATCGATTGAATGTGAAAGCACTTCGCTCCTATGATAAACTAAACTTTAACAATGTAGGTGAATGTGAAATGTTTGACCAGCCATTTTACTGTTATGAGAAGGATTTGGCCAATATTTAAGGAGTTGCGATGATATTATACTTTGCCCCGCTTGAGGGTATTACCGGATACATATACCGTAACGCTTATGAGAAGTATTATGGTCATATCGATAAATATCTTGCACTCTTTATGTCCCCGGCGGATAACTGTGCAATGAATTCAAAGGAGAGAAAGGATGTTTTGCCGGAAAACAATGTCGGTATAACTCTTGTTCCTCAGATTCTTACCTGTAAGTCAAAACATTTTATTGATGCAGTGCAGGAGCTTCAAACGATGGGGTATACGGAGGTTAATCTGAATCTCGGGTGTCCGTCCGGAACCGTCTGTGCGAAAGGAAAAGGGGCAGGCTTTTTGCCGGAAACAGATAAGTTACATGCGTTTTTAGAGGAAATTTATTCTTTTGGCAATGTAAATAATGTTGCTATATCAATTAAGACGAGACTTGGATATTATGATGCGGAAGAGTTTACGGATTTGCTTTCCATTTTTAATGAGTATCCGATAAAGGAACTGATTATTCATCCGCGTATTCGCAATGACTATTATAAGGGGGAGCCGCGACTGACATTTTATAAGTATGCAATGGAACATAGTAAGAATCAATTAGTATATAACGGCAATGTGTTTGATGAATCAGATTTTGCGTCGATATCCGCTCAGCTTGAAAACAAACCGCGTCATGTAATGCTTGGTCGAGGACTCATATCAAATCCGGAGCTTGCAACTAAATTAAATGGTGTGATAAGAGAGAATTTGTTTGATTACAAACGGTTCTTTGAATTTCATGATTGTATATATCAATCCTACAAGGAAATTATGTCGCCGGATATTCATGTTCTATATCGAATGAAGGAGCTTTGGACATATTGGAAGACATTGTTTCCGGGTTGTGAGCGGGAGATAAAGCATGTGCTTAAGGCAAAGAAATATGTTGAGTATGAAAGTGCGTTAAGACAATTGAAATGAAAACAGCAATAGAAAGGAGAACGTAGTAAACCGTATTTTGTGCAAGAAAAGTGACAAATGCTTATTCTCTTGTGCGTTAAATAGAATACTGTAAACTACTAATAATAAAATGGAGACAATCATTTATACAGTCAGTCGCATTGATGGTGACTATGCTTATTTGGTGGCGGATGAAAGACCGGAACTTGAAGAAAAATGTGTTGCGCGAGCATTGTTGCCGGCAGAGATAAATGAAGGTGTGAAATTGAAATATGAATTCTTACAATACGAAATTCTCTAATATTACATATATCGATAATCTTGAGGCTGATGAATTGGATGTTTTCCGGCAGGCGGATAACGGGTTGTTACATTATTATGAGCCGAAAGAAGGACTGTTTATTGCTGAAAGCCCCATTGTAACCATGCGTGCACTTGATGCAGGTTATAAGCCGATTTCGATTTTGATGGAGGAGTCGCATGTTTTTGGAGAGGGGTGTGAAGTTGTCGCGCGTTGCAGGGATATTCCAATTTATGTTGCTCCGTTTGATGCGCTTACAAAGATTACAGGATTTCAGCTGACTAGAGGGCTTCTTTGTGCTATGCAAAGAAAACCGCTTCTTCGGATTGATGAGCTTTGCGAAGGAAAATCAAGAATTGCTGTTTTGGAATCGGTTGTGAATCCGACCAATGTAGGGGCAATTGTTCGTTCGGCAGCAGCGCTTGGGATGGAAGCGGTTATTTTGACAGGCGGCAGTTGTGATCCCCTTTATCGAAGAGCAATTCGCGTAAGTATGGGAACCATTTTTCAGATTCCGTGGACTGTTACAAAGGAAGATAGCAAATTGATCCAGGATAAGCTTAAGGCATTTGGCTATAAGACGGTTGCGATGGCATTGTCAGAGAATTCCGTTAATATTAACGACGAAGTTTTGATGCGTGAGAATAAACTTGCTGTTTATCTCGGTGCAGAGGGAAATGGATTATCAAAAGAGACAATTTCAGATTGTGACTATACAGTATGCATACCAATGTCGCATGGTGTAGATTCTTTAAATGTTGCGGCAGCGAGTGCAGTTGCTTTCTGGCAATTGGGAAGACATTAAACAGAGGTAAGAGATATGGCGAAAAATCAAAAATCAAATGAAGAAAAAACAAATGTCATGCGTATTCTTGATGGAAAAAAGATAAATTACAAGAGCTATTGTTATCAAGAAACCGGAGCTGTAAGTGGTACAGAGGTTGCGGCGGCACTCGGTC
>CALYVE010000248.1 GCA_945492935.1 uncultured Lachnospiraceae bacterium | reverse complement strand
AGGAGTTAATTCGAAGAGATTATGAAGCCTTTCAAATTAGTAAAGAAACGGAACAACTGTTAAAAGAAACACTATGGTATAGCTTGTTGGTTTTTCGTTGTTGACAGACGTAATTGAATTTGCCAATACTATTATCATGTGTGTAACGAATATGATTATAAGAGGAGAACGATATGATATCATCATTTACTCAGGCGGTAAAGGAAGCACTAAAAGGAAATAACGACGGATTTGCATATCTTTATGAAAATACATATTACGACAAATATTACATTGCTTTAAAATATGTGAATAATGAGCAGGATGCACAGGATGTGTTGCATGATGCATATCTCATTGCATGGCAAAAACTTGGCACTTTGAAGGATGCAGAGAAGTTTCCGTCTTGGCTTGGAATGATTGTTGCAAACACAGCGAAGAATGTACTTGTTAAGAAGAAACCTACACTTTTTTCACAGCTTGATAAAGTTGACTCCGATGGAGATGTTGTAGAGTATGAAATGGAAGACGACTACGTAGGTGCACAGCCGGAAATGAATTATACGATTCAGGAAACGCAGCAGTTTTTATATGAAATGCTGGAATGTCTGCCTGAAGAGCAGAAGCTTTGTGTGTTGATGTATCACATCGAAGACATGAAGATTAAAGAAATCGCTGAGGCACTTGAATGCTCGGAGAATACAGTTAAGTCAAGGCTTACATACGGTAGAAAAGCACTTCGTACAAAGTGCTATGAGATGCAGGCAAAGGGATATAAATTGTATTCTGTGGCACCTATTCCATTTATTTTATATCTTGTAAGTTGTGAGGCAAAGGCTTACGGCGCAAATGCTGTTGCAGTTGCAGCGGGAACTCGTCTGACGACAGTAGCTGCAATCAATGCAACTGCAGCTGTGACTGCCGGGATGGAAAACGGAGCCATCAAAAATACACAAACCATAAATTCCGGCATGGCAAATTCATTTACAGATGCAGAAACTATGAATGCAGAAACTATGAATGCAGGAACTATGAATGCAGAAACTATGAATGCAGGAACCATGAATGCACAAGCCATGAATGCGGGAACCATGAATGCACAAGCCATGAATGTGCAAGGACCGACAGATGTAGCTAAGAACGGAAGCTCAATTGGGTTAAATCTTTCGATTCGAGCAAAGGTTGCAATTGCTAGTTTGTGTGCAGCATTCATTACCGGTGCAATCATTTTCGGTATTATCCTGATGAAAAAAGATAAGAATGATAAAGAACCTACAGTTGCACAAATTGCTACTGAAGAGCCGGTACTGTCCACAGAGAATGCCGGTGTTACAACTGAGGCAGTTGTCGTAACAGAAGAAACAACCGAGGACATTGAAACAACCGAGGACATTGAAACAACTGAGGTTGCAGCACCAAGCTGTGATTGGGATATCTTGTATGGATATGGTTTATACAGTAGGTTTGAAATTTCACAGTCTGAGGGAACTCTTGAACATGTAGACGAAACGAGCGGAGTCGAAATATGGTCGTATGGATATGATGTCACAGATACAGGTTCAGGCTATGAGATAGTGGGAACCTTCTATGCATCTAAGTATTTAATAGCGAAAGAAACACTCCAGTCTATTTTGGATAGTGGCGAAACGGAATTTACCAATCTTGGCAGAACATACACAATTGTATCGACGGGTACTACAGATTCGAGTGATGCTATGTATGGTGGATATGGATATTGCGAATTGCTTGGCGACGACGGAAAAAAATATATCATTCATCTACGCGGAGTGAGTGGTCCTAATACTTTGGATATTGAATATAATTCAGACCCTTTTTGCTATGGTATTGAGTGTCTGGATGGTACAACAGAAGATACAAATATTGTAATTGAAAATTGTAGGATTACCATCAGTTATGAACTTGCTCAAAATACCGATATACCGATGTATTGCGAGAGTGGTTCTTCATCAGGAAATCCTTTTGTAAACATTTATGGCATTAAGTATGATGAAAATGGAAATGTAACAGATATTCGCATTTGGCAATAAAAGTGTGCTTTCTGTTTTCAGTTGATATAATACAAAGACGAGTCTTCCGTAATTTATACGGGTTGTCCGTTCTTTGCTCATCATTTTTCGCGCGAAGCAATGAGAAAAGTAATCTGCTTGCAGTATTACTTGACGAGTGTCGCGACAACGAGCACAGGCATTAAAATTGCAACAGGAACAAAACAAACAGAAACGAAAAGAGCGAAGCCGAGAAGAAAAAGAGGCTGAAAAACAGAGAATGTTTGATTTGAAACAGCAAAAAACTGGCGAAACAAAAAGGGCACTGATGCCCTTTTTGTCTGGCCAAATTTATTATGTTCTGCTTTGTAGGTTGAATAAGAAATATGTATTATGGATGTTTGAATAATAATTAGTTTTACTTATGAAAGGATGTGTGTGTATGAACCACAGAGAAAAGGCTTTAGATTACTTTAAAAGAAAATTCCATTGTTCACAGGCGGTGTTAGCCGCATTTGCAGATGACTGTGGCTTAACAGAAGAACAGGCGTTAAGACTTGGCGCTTGCTTCGGGAGTGGTATGCGAAAAGGTGAAGTATGTGGTGCGTGTACAGGCGCATTAATGGTATTGGGTTCTTTGTATGGACAGTATGATCAATCTGATGCAAAAAGCAGACAGGTGGCTAATGAAGTGAATGATAAAATGATGAAACGATTTGCTGAGGTTTGCGGTTCGTATTTATGCAATGACTTATTGAAGTGTGATATTTCCCAAAAGGAAGGTGTGGAATATGCACTTGAAAATCATTTGTTTACAGAATTTTGTCCGAAAATGGTTGCGAATGCTGTTGAAATATTAGAGCAAATAATCGCAGAACAAGCTTAGTTTTTTATCAGAAACGGAGCTGTCTGTTAAATTATGACAGGTGCTGTTTGTGGATTTTTGCAATCTTGATTCATTTACATTTTTATTTTAGTGAAAGAATGTCATAAGTTCATGAGTGAGGGCACAAGACAAGAAAAACAGGAAATATGCCCACGACGAACCCGAAAGTGATTTGTTTTGTGTAAATCCCTGACATACACAAAGAAAACGGGCAT
>CALYVE010000247.1 GCA_945492935.1 uncultured Lachnospiraceae bacterium | reverse complement strand
GCTTCGCACTCATTAAGTACTGACGGTCGCAAATGTCCCTTCATGGAATCCATCACTGTGAAGAAAGCTGGTTATTCAAAATACCGAGCCTTGTTTATTGTTTTTTATACGGACATTTTCCAAACGTCAATGGTTCCATAGCCGTGATGAAAGCTGGTTGTTCCATGGAGGAAAGCCGGATTACAACTCTTGTTTCTTCAGAACAATTTGCGTATAATGTGTTTATATTTATTTTTTCCCAAAGAGGTATTCGCATGCTAAATGAACTGAACTATAATAAAGTCGGCGCAAAAATGAAAGAACTTCGAATCGCAGCCGGAATTTCGCAGCAAACAATTGCAAATGATATCGGAACTACCATTGCCTTCGTCAGCAATATTGAAAACAATAAAGTAAAAATCAACCTTCGCATGGTAATTTACTATGCAGAGCTTTGCGGTGTTCCGGTTGATATCATTCTCGATGCAGGACGGGATACTCCGCGTTATTTTGAGCACGATAAAATTGACGCACAGTTACATCAAGCCCTGCAAGCCTTTACAACGGAAGAGAAGCAGAAAATTTTGCAGATGCTAAAGATTGCGAAAAAATAACAGTGCGCATGAATTGCACTTCCGGAAGTTCCAAGCGCCACAAGATTGCAGTAAATAACGAAAGAGGCAGAGTATGTCACCAATTGGTGATATACTCCACCTCTTTTGTTATTTCACCCAAACACCATTTGCATCAAAGACATATGTCTTCCCGCCAATTGTCTGTGTACCGGTTACCATGACACCATTTGCATCAAAGTAATACCACTTGCCACCAATCTGCAACCAACCGGTTGCCATCGCGCCGCTTGTATTAAAATAGTACCATTTGTTTGAGATTTTTTGCCAGCCGGTTGCCATAACACCACTTGCATTAAAGTAGTACCATTTATTTGAGATTTTTTGCCAGCCGGTTGCCATAACACCGCTTGTATTAAAGTAATACCATTTTCCGTCAATTTTCTGCCAGTCGGTTACCATGATACCACTTATGTTGAAATAGTACCATTTACCGGAAATCTTCTGCCAGCCGGTTACCATGGCTCCACTTGCATTGAAGTAATACCATTTGTTTGTAATCTTCTGCCAGCCGGTCACCATGGCTCCGCTTGTATTGAAGCGATACCATTTTCCGGAAATTCTATACCAGCCGGTTACCATGACTCCATCGTCAAAATAGTACCATTTACCATTAATTTCCTTCCAACCGGTTACCATTGCGCCATCCGTACCGAAGTAATACCAGTTGCTGTCAATATTTTGCCAGCCGGTCATCATAAATCCTAATTCATTAAAATAGTAGCGCTTATTTCCAAGCTGTAACCAGTTCGATACAATTCTTGCACCATTCCTATAATAAAACCATACGCCGTAATCATCTTTTGCCCATCCGCCACCGGAAGGTATGATTGGCAAAGTATAAAATTCCAATGCAACACCACATTGCTCACAACGCTTATACAATCTTCCCGTTGAAGCCTCTGTTGCTTCAAACTCCAACCGCCATACTGATAATTTTCCGTGTTTGCTTAAATCAAGATCGCGAACCGGTTCCATCAAGAGATAATGATCGTTCATGTCAAACAACAGACCACAGTCATCACATACCTTGTAAGCATCATTTCCGAAACTTGAACAAGTAGAAGCTACTTCTTTATGAAGTGTTTTCTTTTCATGTTTGCAAACAGTGCCCGGTAATTTGTACTCCAATTCTACACCGTTATTACGAATGACTGCATCTTTACCATTAATTGTTGCTTTTGTGTTTTCATCTATGTAGTATCCCGGATCAATAATCAATTCCAGTCTGCTCAAATATTTTCGTCCCTGACAGAATTTGCCAAAAACCCACTCACTACACACACCGTCTTCCTCTGCATCCCACAACCAACCGGAGTACGACATATTTATAGCGTAATTTGCATCCGTCGGAACCAAAACGCCTTCCAAATTCGGCTTTTCTCCTGCAACAGGATCCGGAAGATTACTGATTACAATACTTGGTATATACGTCAGCCATTTTGCATACAATCTCGTGTTGGCTGTCACACGGTCAGTTGAAAAATTGAATTCCTTTGTATATTCCGCATCCCGATACCACGCAACAAATTGATAACCGCTTTCTTTCGGTTCTGCCGGCTCGACAGCAAAGGCATTGCGAACTACGTTTTGCGGAATGATAGCATTGCCATGACCGCACATATCAAATTCAACCTGAAATGATTGGATATTATCCCAAACGGCTGTTGCCGTAAGGTCATCTTTAACTTTTACTTTTTTCCCCGGTAAATATTCGGTATCCCCGATCTTCCAAGCTTTAAATTCTTTTCCTTCCGGTGCCGTAAAGCCACATTCCGGCAAAACAAAACTATTGTTTTCCAGTATACTTGCATTCGCCATCTCTCCGGATCCGCCATTTGCCTCATAACTTATCGTGCAGTTTTTTCCGGGTACGGTAAAATATAAACTTACGGATTGCCCTCCATCATAGATTTGTACAGAAGCCTTTTTTCCGTTAATCGTAGCGGTTGTCAATGTATCAATATAGTATCCGTCCTGAATATTAATATGGGCAATAAACCTGTATGTAACACCCGCAGTGAATTCATCATAAAACCAATCACTATATACTCCTATATCATCCGGATCCCACAACCAGCCGCAGGCATCCGTATCTATACTGTATTTTGCACCTTCGGGAACCGTAACACCCGCCGAACTTGCACTCGCACCCGCAACAGGTTCTGTCACTCCCGTAATCGTTATGGTGTCAATTCTTGTTCCTTCATTTGCTTTTGCTGTTTGCGGAAACACCCCGGCAAATAAGAACAAACACAACAACATGTAAATTATTTTTTTGCACTTCATTCTTGTTCTCACAACCATCCTCCTCTTCTTTGCGTATATACAAAACAAACAACGCTTTCATGTCTATATTTTATTAAATTTTTGAATATTTGTATAGTATCCCTGGTTCTATTTTTTAGTTTCAGGGCACTGCCGGCAAGGCCCCGCGATACAAGGTCGCGGTATATAACAAAAAAGTCCCGCACGGTCAACTGAACACGCGGGACTAATTA
>CALYVE010000246.1 GCA_945492935.1 uncultured Lachnospiraceae bacterium | reverse complement strand
TCTGCGATTGCAGTAAGTGTTGGGCAGGAGGTTGCGCGCGCACAGGTTATTGCATACGCAGGTAGTACAGGAGATTCTACAGGTTCTCACTGTCACTTGGGTGTCCGTGTAAATGGATCCTACGTAGACCCAAGAGGATTTTTATAAATAATGGAGATGAATTAAGTGAAGAAAAAATTGATTCAGCTGGCAGTAGTAGCCACACTTGCGTGTGGTTTAACTGCGTGTGGGGGTAAAGAAAATACACATCAGAATAGTTCGATCGATATCGATGTAAATGATTCAACGGATGTGGAAATTGTTACGACAGAAGAAAATAAACCGGCGGACGGCGCATTGTTGGATGACCCGGAAGTGGAACAAAAAATCGATGAGATTAATTTGTATATAGATCTTTACTACTATAATGAAATTGATCGGGAAAAACAGGAAGAAGCGTTGTATGATGGTATTATGCAAGGCTTAGATGATCCATATGCTGGCTATTATACACCTGAAGAATTTTCGGAGTTGCAGGAGGATTCATCCGGTGAGTATGTCGGTGTTGGCGCATTGCTGACACAGGGTACGGATAAACTTGTTACGGTTGTACGCCCACTCAAGGGCAGTCCGGCAGAGGAGGCGGGTCTTCTTGCGGAGGATGTAATCGTTGAAGTTGATGATAAGTCAGTTGAGGGTGTAGAACTTGAATTGGTTGTTAAATGGATTCGCGGTGAAGAAAACACAACCGCTCACCTCTATGTTTATCGTCCATCCACTCAGGAATATCTTGATTTTTATATTACAAGACGTGTTGTTGAGAATTATACTGTTAGTTCTGAAATGTTGGATGATCAGATTGCTTATATTAAGGTTGATCAATTTAACGAAAACACAGATGAAGAATTTGATGAGCAGCTCGAGGCACTCCGTAAGCAGAGCGCAAAGGGTGTGATTATTGATTTAAGAGATAACCCGGGTGGTCTTGTATCGTCAGTTGTTAATATGTGTAACTCTATTATGTCTGAGGGTGTTATTGTTTCAACGAAGGATCGAAATGGTAAGCAAACTTCAT
This sequence comes from uncultured Lachnospiraceae bacterium, assembly GCA_945492935.1. Taxonomy (GTDB): domain Bacteria; phylum Bacillota; class Clostridia; order Lachnospirales; family Lachnospiraceae; genus Coprococcus_C. Next base: position 2,078 of record CALYVE010000246.1, on the reverse strand, counting down.
GCTACAAGGCAGACAATAAGAAATCGTGTGACCTTCCGATTGTAGTACTTGTAAATGGTAACAGTGCAAGTGCTTCAGAGATTTTCTCGGGTGCGATGCAGGATACAGGAAATGCAACAATTGTCGGTGTTCAAACATATGGTAAAGGAATTGTACAGTCTGTGATTCCGCTTTCTGACGGTTCTGCCATTAAGCTTACCGTTGCAAAATATTTCACTCCAAACGAGAACGATATTCATACGGTTGGTATCACACCGGATGTTATTGTGGAATTACCGGATGGAAGAGAGAATGCCGTTAATATAGACAGAGCGGAAGATACACAGCTCGATAAGGCTATTGAGATATTAATGGAAAAAATGGCAAGAAGATAGAATGGCATGTGATTTCGTATTATGAAATCACATGTATCATGATAGAATGACAAGCAGATGATTTAGCTAGTGTTGAGGAGAAAACTATGAATAATGAAATGGTTATCGTTATTGACTTTGGTGGTCAGTATAATCAGTTAGTTGCACGTCGTGTCCGTGAGTGTAATGTTTATTGCGAGATTTACTCTTACAAGATCGACATTGAGAAAATCAAAGAAATGAATCCGAAGGGAATCATTTTGACAGGTGGACCTAACAGTTGTTATGAGGACGATTCGCCATCCTACCAGAAGGAATTGTTTGAACTTGGAATTCCTGTGCTTGGTATTTGCTATGGTGCACAGCTTATGATGCACAAGCTTGGTGGTAAGGTTATTACACCTGAGGTGGGCGAGTATGGCAAGACGGAGATTCAGTATTCTCAAAATGGTGTGCTCTTTAAGGATCTTTTGGAGAAGTCTGTTTGCTGGATGAGTCATTTTGACCGAATTTTGGAGGCTGCTCCGGGCTTTGAGGTTGTTGCGAGCACTGCAGATTGTCCGATTGCTGCAACACAGAATGTAGAAAAGAAGCTTTATACCGTACAGTTTCATCCGGAGGTACTGCATACCATCAACGGTACGCAGATGATTTACAATTTTGTGCGTGGTGTTTGTGGATGTGAAGGCTCTTGGAGAATGGATTCCTTTGTTGAAAATGCAATCAATGAGGTTCGTACAAAGGTTGGCGACGGTAAGGTTTTGCTTGCACTTTCAGGTGGTGTAGATTCCTCTGTTCTCGCGGCACTTCTTGCTAAGGCTATCGGACCACAGCTTACTTGTGTATTTGTTGATCATGGTTTGCTGCGTAAGAATGAAGGCGATGAGGTTGAGGGTGTATTTGGCAAGGATGGAGCCTTTGATATTAATTTTGTTCGCGTAAATGCACAGGAACGCTATTATGCAAAGCTTGCAGGTGTTGAAGAGCCGGAAAGCAAGCGAAAGATTATCGGTGAAGAGTTTATTCGAGTTTTCGAGGAAGAGGCAAAGAAGATTGGTGCGGTTGATTTCCTTGCACAGGGAACCATTTATCCGGATGTAGTTGAGTCAGGCCTTGGTGGTGAATCCGCAGTAATTAAGTCGCATCATAATGTTGGCGGACTTCCTGATTATGTTGATTTCAAGGATATTATTGAGCCGCTTCGAAACTTATTTAAGGACGAAGTTCGTCAGGTTGGTCTTGAACTAGGACTTCCGGAATATCTTGTATATCGTCAGCCATTTCCGGGACCCGGACTTGGTATCCGAATTATTGGTGAGGTAACAAGTGAGAAGGTTCAGATTGTACAGGACGCCGACTTTATCTATCGCGAGGAGATAGACAAGGCGCTAAAGGCATACAAGGAGGAGCATGGTGTTGAGGCACCTTGGCTGCCAAATCAGTATTTCGCAGCACTTACAAATATGCGTTCCGTTGGTGTTATGGGTGATGAGAGAACTTACGACTATGCAGTGGCTATTCGAGCTGTTCGTACAGTGGACTTCATGACAGCGGAAATTTCTGAAATACCATTCGAAATCCTTCAGACTGTCATGAGCCGAATCATCAATGAGGTAAAGGGAGTCAATCGAGTATTTTACGATTTGACAAGTAAGCCACCGGGAACGATTGAGTTTGAATAAATCGAGTTGCTTAAAAAAGCCAGTGTTTATGCGGGTTTCAGCG
>CALYVE010000245.1 GCA_945492935.1 uncultured Lachnospiraceae bacterium | reverse complement strand
AGAAATCGCTTTGAGTGTAATTTTGACGCAAAAACAGAAATCGCTGTGAATGTTATTTTGATGCAAAAGCAGAAATCGCTTTGAGTGTAATTTTGACGCAAAACGGAAATCTATGTGAGGTGTATATGAATTTTATGGATGTTGCGCTAATTTGCAAGGCACTAGGAGACGCGAATCGTTTTGCTATTGTTCACATGTTAGCAGATGGAGAAAAATGTGGTTGTGAGCTTCTTGAGAGATTTGAGATAACACAGCCTACATTATCGCATCATATGAAGATACTGGTAGAGTGTGGATTGGTGAATGACCGAAAGGAAGGGAAATGGCACCATTATTCATTAAAGCAAGAGACATTGGAACAATTCGTAATGTATTTTGATGCTTTTATGTGAAATACGAATGAAGCAATCGAACACAACGGAATAGGAGAAAAATAATGACTATAAGAGAGAAAGCCGAATGTATCATAAAGGACATAAAGCAGGAAACCGGAACAAATCCGGTTCAAATTTTTAATACTATTGCGAAAAAGGAATATGTGAGTATTCATGGTCCGGAGCATCATATATTAGATGGAGCAAGCTTACTTGTTGCATATAAAAATGCAGGCGGAAATATTGATATCGACCGTGCATTAGAAACACTTATGGCGGAAGGACTTCGTATGCCGGGAGCTATGTGTGGATTATGGGGAATCTGTGGAGCGATTACATCCGTCGGAGCGGCGTTGGCGATTATCGATGGAACAGGCCCGTTATCGACAGATGGCACATGGGGAAAACATATGCAGTTTACATCGAATGCAATTGGTGAACTCGGAAAAATCAATGGTCCAAGATGCTGTAAGAGAGATGCAATAACAGCATTTAAGCACGGAATATTGTATGTGAATGAGCATTATGACGTCACTTTGCAATATGAGCATATGAAGTGTGAATATTCACCAATCAATGAACAGTGCATAAAAGGAAGGTGCCCGTATTATCAAGAGAAAATGTAGTTGAAGATAAATGCTTAACGGAAAAACATTGTAAAATCAAAGAGAGAAGCAATCGAAATCAAATGAAAAATCAAGCAGAGAATTAATCGAAAAACCAAATGAATCACCAAATGAAAAATCAGGTGAAGAATTAATCGAAGAACCAAGTGAAGAAGCAGGCAAAGAAGCAAATGAAATCAAATGAAAAATCAGGTGGAGAATTAATCGAAGAACCAAGTGAAGAACCAAATGAAGAAGCAGGCAGAGGAAAGAAAGGAGAATTTGAATATGAGAGTATTAATTGTTTATTGTCATCCGAGTAACAATAGTTTTACACATATAGTAAAAGAATCATTTATTAAGGGACTTGAGGATGCCGGCTATTCATATGAGGTTTCAGATTTGTATGCAGAAGGATTTAATCCTGTTATGTCTGAAGGGGAATATATTCGCGAAGGGTTTTACAAGCAGGAGGAACCTGTTGCTGAAGATGTTTTGCACGAACAGCAAAAGATCAATCGTGCGGATGTAATTGTATTTATTTATCCTGATTTCTGGACGGCGTCTCCTGCAATGTTGGAAGGATGGTTTCAGAGAGTATGGACGTATGGGTTTGCCTATGGTGATAAGCCATCCATGAAATGCCTGGAAAAAGCGATGTTTCTTGTCACAATGGGAGGTTCACTGAACGATGATATCCGAAGAGTTCAGCTTGAAGCGATGAAAACGGTTATGGTTGGTGACAGAATCAAAAACCGGGCAAAGACGTGTGAAGTCTATGCGTTTGATCAAATGACCAGAGGATATGGAAATGACGAAAACAGAGAAAAAAGAATTGTTGAGTTTTCACGGAAAGCGTATGATTTGGCAAAGACGATCGGTCAGAAAAGATTGGTAGAAAAAGAAAAATTGATAAAAACAGAAAGATTAATTTTGAGAAAATGGACGGTGCAGGATGCAGAGAGCTTGTTTATGCATGCAAAGGATCAGGAAGTTGGTCCTATAGCGGGGTGGCCTCCGCATCAAGATATTGAAGAAAGTCGCGAGGTTATTTCGAATGTCTTGAATGGAAAAGAGTGTTATGCAATTTGTGAAAAGGAAAACAATACTGCAATCGGAGCAATTGAATTAAAGCTTAACGGATATAACGACATAACGGAACATGACGACGAATGCGAAATGGGATTTTGGCTTGGAAAACCATTTTGGGGAAAAGGTTATATGCCGGAAGCTGCAAAGGCACTTCTGAAACGAGGATTTGAGGAATTGGGAATGACCACGATTTGGTGTGCCTATTATGATGGAAACGAAAAGTCAAAAAAAGCACAGCAAAAGATGGGATTTGTATATCATCATACAATCAAGGATGCTCCGGTACCTTTGTTAAATGAGACACGAACTTGCCATGTAAATGCGATGACGAAGGAACAGTGGGAGAAAAATTAATTGCTCAATCGAAAAGCATATCACACGTTGGAACTTGATTACACCTTTGATGTATATAATGATTATTGTCTGTTTATGTACAAGTACATGCAAAAACTGGGAATGCGAAAACTATTGGCAGGCATCGTACTTGGTGCGCTGGCAACCATTTATTTGCTTCGTTTCTTCATGACGAAAAATACGAGCTTTCTTTTTTGGTCAATGATATCGGTTGTTGCTTTGTTTTCTATGTTGTTTTTATTTGAGCTAATGAAAAAAACGTAAATTAAAAAGACAAAGATTTATGTCTGGAAGAAATTCTGGTAAAGATGAATATGTGAAAGATTTACGTCTGGAAGAAATTCTGGTAAAGGTGAATATGTGAAAGATTTACGTCTGGAAGAATTTCAAGTGAAAGAAGAACCCTTGAAAGAAGAAATTTTGAAGGCTGCCCCTTGAAGGATGTACTTTTGAAAGAAGAACTTTTGAACGATTGATTTCTAAACGATTGATTTCTGAAAGATTATGTAACCATGTTCGAGAAGCCCACCAGAGATTTCCAGGAACAAACAACATATTACTTAACTTACCCAAGCAAATGGAAAAGCGTGGGCACAGAGAAGAAAAAACCTCACTCATACCCAAGAGGAAAGGGAATGCGTGGGTACAGCGCAAGAAAACCATCGCCTATACCCAAGCAAATGGAAAAGCGTGGGCACAGAGAAGGAAAA
>CALYVE010000244.1 GCA_945492935.1 uncultured Lachnospiraceae bacterium | reverse complement strand
TAATAAGATGAATACTGACTTAATGCCTGAAATGGAACTTCCGTACTTAGGAGGGATTGTTACGGATGTTGGAGCATCTCCTGAACAGGTGGAAAAAGATGTAATCCAACAAATAGAAAGCGCCCTTTCTACAATTAGTGGTACAAAAAATGTTACAAGTATGTGTGCTGAAAACTTTGGTGCCGTTTTTCTCGAGTTCTCAGACGGAACGGATATGGATGCAACATTAGTTCGTGTATCACAGAAACTTGCAACGCTTGAGCTTCCGGCGACTTGCGGTACGCCGAATCTGATGGAAATCAGCATGGACATGATGGCTACCATGTATGTCAATGTAAACTGCGAGGGCATGGATATCGTTGAGCTGACGACATTCGTTGAGAATGAAGTGAAGCCGTATCTTGAGAAGCAAAATGGTGTGGCAAGCGTAAGTCTTATGGGTGCTGTAAATGAGTATGTAGAGGTAAGACTGAATCAGGAAAAAATAGATGCTTTAAATGCAGGTATATCAGAGTTTTATATGCAGGCTATGGCACAGGAAGCTGCGGCACAGATGCAGCAGACCGGTATTGATCCATCCGCTGAGGGCATGTCAGCTGATATGATGGCAGGCATGGATGATGCAACAGACGAAATGCCGGCAGATGCGATGGCAGGCATGGATGATGCAACAGGTGAAATGCCGGAAATGGATTTCGGATTGGATGAATATTTCACGATGGATACAATTTCCGGTCTGATTACTGCACAGGATTTTGCAATGCCGGCAGGCTATATCTCGGACAATAACGGTAATCAGTGGCTTTTAGAGGCCGGTGATCACTATGATAGCGTAGATGATATTCAGGATTTTGTCATTACAAGTATGGAAGGCTATGGAGATATTAAGTTATCCGATGTTGCTGATATTACAATTCTTGATACATCAAATCATACATATTCAAAATTAAACGGTGAAGATTCTATTACAATTTCAATATTCAAGAATAGTACAGCAAGTACAGGTGCAGTATCAGATACTATTATTGACGCATTTGAGGACCTTGAGGCTTCGCATGAAGGCTTTACTTATTCGATTGCCATGAATCAGGGTGATTATATCGACAAAATTATCGAGAGTGTATTAAGCAGTATTTTGTTAGGCGCGATTCTTGCAATCATCGTTCTTGCACTGTTTATGAAGGATGTAAGACCTACAATTGTTGTAGCATTCAGCATACCGTTTAGCGTACTTTTTGCTATTGTTGTAATGTACTTTACAAATATCAATATAAATGTTATGTCTCTGGCCGGTCTTTGTATCGGAATCGGAATGCTTGTTGATAACTCCATTGTTGTAATGGAAAATGTTTATCGTTTGCGTATGCAGGGTTATTCACCGGTCAAGGCGGCAGTATATGGTGCAAAGCAGGTGTCAGGTGCTATTATTGCTTCAACAATTACGACCATCTGCGTATTTTTACCAATGGTTTATACATCGGGCATTGTTAAGCAGCTGCTTGTTCCGTTTGCATTTACAATGTCCTATGCATTAATCGCATCCTTGCTTGTTGCACTTACGGTTGTTCCGACAATGGGGGCTGTATTGCTTAAGAAGGAAAAGAAACAAAACCATAAGATTTTCGATGCTATAAAAAATGCTTACGGAAAGGCACTTTCGTTCTGCCTCCGATTTAAGGTTGTTCCAATCTTAATTTCAGTCGTACTTTTGGTATTTTGTGTGATTAAGATTTCCAGTACAGGACTTAACATGATGGATGACATGGAAAGTGATCAGATTTCGGCATCTATCAAGCTTAAGGAAGGTACGGATGATGAGACAGCTCTTGCAATTGCTGATGAGACAATGGAGCGAATCTTAAATGTTGACGGTGTAAAGATGGTTAGTGCACGTGATGGTAGCGGAAGCGCTATGGCAAGCTCCTTTGGTATGACGGTAGAAGGTGATTTTTCTTCCTTTGAAATCAACATTCTGGCCGAAGATGATGTAAAAACAACTGCGGAATATAAGGATTTGATGGCTGAAATTGAAAAGGCCGTGGAAGGTGTTGATTACGAAGAATTTAAGGTTTCTTCATCTGCAATGGGTGCATCCGGAAGCTCCATGTTAAGCTCAGGAATGCAGGTTAATATCTATGGTAATGATGAGGATGCAATGATTCGTGCCAGTGAAGATGTTATGGCAATGATGGCTGAAATCGAAGGAATTAAAGATATTACAAATGGTTTGGAGGATGCTGACACGAAGCTTCATCTTACCTTTGATAAACAGAAGGCGATTTCGTGTGGCATAACGGTTGCTCAGATTTATCAACAGGTTGCAACAAAGCTTCAGACAAGCAAGGATTCGATTTTGTTATCAATGGATGATACGGATTTACAGGTAACCGTTGTTGATGACAGAAATGTTCTCACATACGAGACGCTTATGGATACCGAAATCGTAACGACTTCTATGGCAACCGGCGAGGAAGTGACATACAAGCTTTCTGATTTCGCAAAGGTGGAAGAGAAAAAAGCGATGAATACGATTAGTCGTACGAATCAGGTTCGTTATATGTCAATTTCTGCTATGGCCGATGAAGGATATAATGTAACGCTTCTTTCCAGAGAGTTACAGAAGAAGATTGATGACTACACCCCGGCTAACGGAATTAAGGTAGAAATACAAGGTGAGGCTGAACAGGTAAATCAAATGATAAAGCAGATGGTACTTGCCATTGCGCTTGGTTTCCTTCTCATATACCTTGTAATGGTTGCACAGTTCCAGAGTCTGTTATCACCATTTATCATTATCTTTACCGTTCCTTTGGCATTTACAGGCGGTATGCTTGGACTGATGATTTTTGGCAGAACAATCTCAGCTATGTCACTTATGGGATTCATGATTCTTATGGGTACTGTAGTAAATAATGGTATCGTATTTGTTGACTTTGTAAACAAGCTTCGTATGAAAGGTGTTGAAAGACGACAGGCGCTTATTATTACAGGTAAGACACGTATGCGTCCGATTATTATGACAGCACTTACAACGATTCTTTCGATGAGTGTAATGGTATTTTCGCAGGATGCAGGAAATGCTATGCAAAAGAGTATGGCAATCGTTGTTTGTGTCGGACTTCTTTATGCTACGCTAATGACATTGTTTAT
>CALYVE010000243.1 GCA_945492935.1 uncultured Lachnospiraceae bacterium | reverse complement strand
AGTGTCCTGGCTGTTTAATGCAAGTGAAATACTGTATAAAAACTTCTGCACGTCACCACGAACGACATTCATCATAAGCGTTCGAAGTTCTTTTTCGTTTGTAATCTCAATTGCCTCTTCAAGTGAAACAAGATTGCGCTCACTCTCTTCCTCCGCACTAACAAACGATTTGATTCGCTCTTTGCTAAAGATGACATCCTCCAAATCAACAGGCTCCTGGAAAAACAGCTTGTAAAACAAATAAGCAAGCAAATAAAACAGCGGTCCGACAAGCGGACAGACAATCATTACGACAAATCCCACTATATAGTTTTTATTTGTTTTATGGATAATATTCCATGCAAGATAGACACCTGCAACAATCAGGTTTCCTATCAACAAAATGACAAACCATATCATGCGATGTTACTCCTCACAATCCTCTAAAATATCGGTTTTATATCCAAATTTCTCTTCAATACGCTTCATTACAAACTGTGCATCGCCACGGTTCGCATTTGAAAGCAGAATATAAATGCGATTATCCTCCAGACGGCCGACATAATCATGATCTCGAAGCGTATCAGCCAGCGCATTACTAATACTGTCTTCATATTGTTCCGAATCGCGCATGCGAAGAATCATGCAGTCTGTAAGTCCCTTTTTCTGGGCATTTATGTAGGCTGTTACAAGCGCCCCAAATGCATCTGCATCAAGGAGCTTTGTGCCGTTTAAGTATCGGTCTTGTTCAAGTGCAGCAATATATCTGCTTGCACGAACAACCGCATCTTGAATAAGGGCACCTATAACAACTAACTGATTTGCCTGTCCGAGTGTCATACGTTCCCATGGAATTGTCCAGATCATAACAATAATCTGCAAAACATCATCACTATCGTATATTGCGCTCGCCATCATCGGATATCGTTCATCCAGCTTTCGGTTGATATAAACGCTTTTGCTTGCAAGTGTTTCGTACATCTCTCCAAGCTCGCGATAGCGAAGCGAGTTTCCAAGCATCTTTGCATGTTCCGAGGTTGAAGAAAAAAGTCTCGCATAAACATCATTGGAAACCGTATAAACAGCAACATCGCGGCTCTTTACAAGGTTCGCAATCACCTCGGCAGAGTAAAACAAAACTTCCTCCTGACTGTACTGATTCAGTGATGAAGTAATGCTGTAAATTTTACCGACACTATCATTCTGATTTACAATCTGTGTCTCCAATGCATCCTTAACCCGGACATTACTCTCATTAATGTCACGAATATCGCGTAGCTGCTCCCCAAGATATTCCCGCTCTTCCTTTTGCTCACGCTTCATCTTTGAAATTACATCACGCATGTAACCGACGGCCAGGCCGAGAATAAACAGCTGTGCAATCCATACATAGGTATTACTGTCAAGCATCAGTTCAAAACCGGTCCGGTCATACATTTGCCGGAAACAATATCCCGCCACCGCAAGTGTCGCCGACACAATTGCCTGCTGCTGTCCATACACAATTGCAAAGAGCAAAACGTATAATAAATAAAAGTCCAGGCTGTCAAAATATTTGCTGCCAACGGCACGGTTATTTAACATAAAGAAAACAATAAATGCTGCAAAGTTCTCAATAAACGGAATCAATGTCCTAATCAGCCATCCGCTTCGGTCGAGAAACTGTTCACGAACAGATTTCTTTTCCTCACCATACACGAAAACATTTTTGTTTTTCTTCATATGATTGATGATATTACGGATAACCGTTTTTTTGTCGCAAAGGGAGGAATCGCCAAATTCCTTTCGGAATCGCTCTCCCGATAAAACGATGCGCTTCGCTGCCCCACCCTTAAGCACAATTTGTACGTCTGACTTTGAACTGCTTCGAATAAGCTCGGCAAGCTCGCGCTCCGTCTGTACTTCCTCAGAAGAAAGATTATACAAGCTGTATTCTGTCTTCTTTGCAGTGATAACACGATAAATATTTGCAATCGCATCCGAAAAATACATGAGCGAGAATGCTGTATTCTCCTCGACCGAAATTGTATATTTTGCAAGTGCCTGGTTACACATATTCGTGCATGGGTCGATTACATCTCCCCGGTTCTCCGGCATCATATATACATGATCCAGACGAAGCACAACAATATCCTTATTAGAACTCTCCCGATAGCTCATGCATGCATTTTCAGCCTGCGCAAGTGCCATATTTTTGAAGTTTTTCGGCGATACGGGAACGTCCTCCGTGATATTCTCACTATAACTGTTCTCATAAACTTCCTGCGAAGACAAATAAACCAAACGTCCCTGGTTGCACATAACATAGCTCATCAAAATGTTCATCATGCACGATGAATATCTGACCGCCTCCGTTTCGCCTTTGTCCCAATCATAATTTGTATCATAAGCACCCATATATATCGTTACATCCGGGTTAATGCTTTCAAAAATCTCGTTCATACAGCCAGTGTCATAAGGGAAATTGTACTGTTCAAAAACCTTTTGATATGGCTGTTTATTGAAATATGAGCCGGAGAGCAAATACACTCTGTGCCCCTCTTTTTTTAGTTTTACAATGAGGTTGTTCGTAAATGCACTACAACCACCAATCAACAAAATATTCATGCTTCCTGAACCTTTCCAATATAACCTTCCAGCTTGTCAATAAACTCCTGCACATCCTGTGCAATCACTTCACGCAAAGCATCATACTCTTCACAAAGCTTATCTATAATTTCATTTGTTTTCATATGTTTTTGCAACATATGAAAAATATCGGCACCAATCTCATTTATTTGAAGGGGTTCATGATAAGGAACACCCTCCTGGCTCACATCAATCAGCCAGAATATCCCTGCTGCCTCTTTGACAATATATTGTTTTTCCATTTTAATTCCCCTTCATAGCCGGTGCATCCTACAAAATGACATATTTAGTTAATTATATCACTTTGTGAGTCTGTGTATCAATAATTATTTTGTTGTTGGTTCGGGGGTGTTGTTTCTGGTGCTTCCCGGTCCGGTTGCTTCCTTGTCCGGTCGCTTCCTTGTCCGGTTGCTTCCTTGTCCGGTCGTTTCCTTGTCCGGTCGCTTCCTTGTCCGGTTGCTTCCTACGCGGATGATGGTTCCATTCCGGGACCGCTTCCGCTTAGTTGCTCCGCGTAGCAGTACTAAATTCGTGCTTCGCACTCATTAAGTAC
>CALYVE010000242.1 GCA_945492935.1 uncultured Lachnospiraceae bacterium | reverse complement strand
GGCTGAGGATGGTGAGCAGGCAGTTGATCTTTTTATGGAGACGAAGGATATTGCACTCATTATTTTGGACGTCATGATGCCAAAGCTGGATGGCTATGGTGTTGCAAAGGAAATTCGCAAGGTTTCGGATGTTCCGATTATTATGCTGACAGCCAAAAGCGATGAAAGAGATGAATTAAAGGGCTTTGAACTTGGTGTAGATGAGTATATCACAAAGCCGTTTAGTCCCAAAATTCTTGTGGCGAGAGTTGAGGCGGTACTTCGAAGAAGTATTTCAAGTGATGCCGGTGAAGTGATTAGTTTTGCCGGGATTGAGATGGATATTGCAGCTCATATTGTTCGTGTTGATGGTGAGCCGGTCGAATTAAGCTACAAGGAGTTTGAACTTTTGAATTATTTCCTTGTCAACAAGGGGGTAGCGTTATCCAGAGAGAAGATTCTGAATAACGTTTGGAATTATGATTACTTTGGAGATGCAAGAACGATTGATACTCACGTAAAAAAGCTTCGCAGTAAGCTTGGACAGAAGGGCGATTTGATCAAGACAATTTGGGGAATGGGATACAAATTTGAGGAATAAGTATGAAAAAATCGATTCGTACCAAGATTGCGTTTTTGGTCATTGCATTTGCAATGTTCGTAGTTGCAACGGCATGGATTATTTGTAATTATCTTGTTTCAGGAGTGTTTTATGTTCAGCTGAAGCATAATTTACAAATAACATATGATTCATGTAATCAATTATTTAATTCAGAAGATATGATAGATAAAGACACAGGTGCCTTGCTCGGAGGAATTCAAAATCCGGTTGAGGCAATTGTGTTTATTTTTGATGACAAAAATGAGCGTGTTTATACGACAATCAGTAATAAGAGTCAGATGATGCAAAGTATGTATAATATGATTGACAGCATACTTGAGACGGAGGAAACCGGACAGTATATTCCCGGAAATTATCTAATCCGCAAGAACCATGATGATATCATTAACGCTGACTATTATGATTTGATTGGTACGCTGGATAATGGATTTACGATTATCTTACGTAGTCCTATTGCACGTATTGAGTCAACCATGAAGGTTGTTAATCATCTTTTTATTTATGTTTCGGCAGGAATCCTGATTTTTGGTTCCGTCTTTATTTTGCTTGTCAGCAATGTATTTTCCACACCGTTAAAGCGAATGGCGCATGCGGCAAGACAAATGTCTAATCTGGATTTTGATGTGCGTATTCCGGTTCTTACAAAGGATGAAATCGGCGAGCTTGGTATTGCAATGAATGTCATGTCCGATCGTCTGCAAAAGACAATATCTGAGCTCAAGTCGGCAAATATCAGGCTTGAGAAGGATATTGAGCAAAAAAAGCAGATTGATGAGATGCGAAAGGAATTCTTATCGCATGTTTCACACGAATTAAAAACGCCGATTGCGCTTATTCAGGGTTATGCGGAAGGCTTAAAGGATAACCTGTTTGACGATCCCGAAAGCCAGCAGTTCTATACGGATGTCATTATTGATGAAGCCCAGAAAATGAATTCTATGGTTAAGAAATTGCTTGAGTTGAATGAACTTGAGTTTGGCAATAATCCGATAAACATTGAGCGTTTTGATGTGACGGCAATGATTTCAGATATTATCGCATCGTCGTCTATTTTGGCAAATGAGGTTGAGGCAAAAATTGAATTTGACGAAAAGCCTGTTTATGTCTGGGCAGACGAGTTTATGATTTCCGAAGTTTTTACGAACTATTTTACAAATGCGATTCATTATGTGACAAAAGGAGGTACAATACGCATTTGGTATTCCGACGAAAATAATAACCTTCGCGTAAATGTCTTCAACGAAGGAGAGCCTATTGCGGATGAAGATATCGATAAGCTGTTTATTAAATTTTACAAGGCGGATAAGGCAAGAACGAGAGAATACGGCGGCAACGGAATCGGACTTTCGATTGTTGCTGCTGTCATGAAGGCACATGCTAAGGCATATGGTGTAACAAATGTTGAAAACGGCGTAGTATTTTATTTTGACTTGGATGTTAATTTATCCGTTAATTCTCTTGAAGAAACGCTGGGTTAGTGGTAAAATATCTGTATCTGTTTTTTGGAAAATAGACGGAGGGGTTCAATGAAAAAAACTATATATACATGCGTTATCATTTTTGTTATATTTGTTTTTTCAGGCTGTTCGAAGGTAATAGATTTAACGGATGAAGAGAATTACTTAATCGCTGAATATGCGGCGGAGCTTTTGCTCAAATATGATCGCAATTACGATATGAAGTATACAGGTGAGATAAGCGATTCCGATGAAGAGACAACTGAAGAAATCACAACTGAAGAAATCACAACCGAAGAGATTACAACCGAAGCAATCACAACCGAAGCAGCTACAGAGCAACCGGATGTTGATCATACAACGGAAGACTCTTCCCAGACAACATCAAAAGAAGAGCCGGATTCTCCTGATGGACAGGGCGGCAATCTTGGAATAACAGATGTGAGTGGTGTAAAAGCAGACGTTGAGGCGGCTGATTTCGATTTGGCAAAGTTTGTTGATGAGGAGAATGTTTCGATTCAATATGCGTATTATATGACGGCAGACAGTTATCCTTCACATGACAAAGATGGTATGTTTATTGAGATTGAGGCTCCGACCGGATATAAGCTTTTAGTTGTTAAGTTTGATATTGAGAATTTAACGAATGATGAGCAATCTTTGGATATGTATTCCAAAGATATCACATACAACATAATTTTGAACGACAGCAAGAGTACAAAACAAATGCTCACCATCCTGATTGATGATTTATATACATATGAATATAAGCTTGATGGCAGCTCTCGTGAAGAGGCAGTGCTTTTGTTCCAGGTGGCTGATTCTATTGTGCCACGAATTCAGGATGTTAAATTAAAAGTAACTTACAAGGATAAAAGTTGTGTAATACAACTTCACTAGCAAATGGAGGTGCACCTATGGATTCAAATATTTTACTTGAAAGTGGTACAAACGAATTTGAAGTATTGGAGTTTGTAGTCAATGGAAATCATTATGGTATAAACGTTGAAAAGGTACGAGAGATTCTTACTTATCAGCCGGTTACACCGGTTCCGAATTCTCATCCTTGTATTGAGGGTATATTTATGCCGCGTGGCGATATTATTACGGTGATTGATTTGTTTGGTGCA
>CALYVE010000241.1 GCA_945492935.1 uncultured Lachnospiraceae bacterium | reverse complement strand
GTAGGTATTTCTTTAGAAATGAGGAATGAATACATGAAAAAGAGGGGAGAGGAAGTGTCCACCAAGCTTCTTTTTCCTATGATGGTATTATTGCTGGTTGTAATGTTTATTATTATGTTGCCGGCAATTCAAAATTTTTAAGGAGGCATTGCAGATGAATCAGATTAAACGCTTTTTTACTGAGGAAGATGCAGTAGGAGTTGTAGAAGTTATATTGATTTTGGTTGTTCTGATAGCGATGATAGCGATTTTTAAAACGCAAATCAAGGAGTTGGTAGAGAACATATGGAAATCAATCAACAAAGGAGCAAAATCAATCTACGGCTAAATCTATTTTTCTGTTGGAATCTATATTCTTATTTTTTGTTACAGTGTAAAAATCTAAACGAATGACAGGTATGCTAAGCTTCCTGTCGGAAAGGGGAGAATATGAATAATAAAGGAAAGATAACAGTGTTTCTGTGTCTTATGGTAAGTGTATTGCTTGTGCTTGGTACGACTATGCTTCGCGTTGTATCTGTTATGAATGCAAAATCAAAGTCGGTTATGTGCACAAGAACAGCGATTTCGAATACACAAGCAGGATATAACCGTTATATTTTTGATCATTATCATATTCTCCTTTTTGATAAAAATGGGAACGGAAAGGGAGAAGGATTTGTCGAACAGGAAATATATGATAATCTGCAAAAGAATCTGGGGGATGAATTTGATATTTTAGATTTGCAGGTGACGGAATATGAAATGATATATGACAATTCCTGTAAGTCGATGAAAGAACAAATTGCGGACTATGTTCAATATGCGGCAATAGAGTATGGCACGGATTACATAAAGGAAGTGACAGGAGGGAAGGATGGCACCTTTTCCGACTCTGTGTTTGAACAATACTATGAACCTTCGGAGTTTGATCCGGAAGAAATATTAGATACCGAAGAAAAAGAGGATCCAAGAGGTATGACAGGGTTGTTAACCGGAGATGTTTTGCTTGCAGCAGTTTTGCCGGAGGATCTTACAATGAGTGATTATTCTATTACATACGAGGATATTGTGTCGGTTCGGGATGGTGATTTTTTTTCGGATATATTTGAGGTAAATAGTAATTTTGACGATTTTGATTCCATGAAATCGGATATGAAGGTGTTTGGAACCTGGTCGGATTCTCTTGCGCAGGCAGGAGCGAACGTGGCATATGCCGGGGCGGTGTTCAATAATGCTTTAGAGCAGGATGTGAATGAAACGGCTGTGTTAAGCTGCGAATTAGAATATTTAATTTGTGGTATGCAAACCGACCGGCTTAACCTAAAAGGAGTTGTTAATCGCATAATTGCCATGAGAATGCCGGTAAACTATATGTTTTTGCTATCAGATGCAAAAAAGAGGTCGTTGATTATTGAGTTAGCAGCGGCGGTATCTGCGTTCACGTTTGTTCCGCTTCCGATAATGGAGCACTTGATTGCCGGATGCTGGGCCTATGCAGAGTCTGTTGCTGAGGTAAGACATTTATTAAATGGTGATAAGATGCCTTTTACAAAAACGAATGCAAATTGGATTACGGATTTGAATAATCTGTCGGAGACAATTTACAACGGAGGCACGTCAGACGACAAAGGACTAAGTTACAAAGACTACTTATTGATTTTGCTTGCAATGAACAATAACAAAATGATTGATAGAATGCTCGATCTTATGCAACTAAATGCCCGTCAGGAAAATGAGCAGTTTTCTATGAGTCATGCGGCAGTTGGATTAGAGGTAAATGTAGAAATTGCGTCAGAGGGACAGGTATTTTATATAAAAGAAAAAAGAAGCTATTAGTGACTGTTATGCCAGCAGTCTCTGCTCTATGCCAAATTATTTAACAAATCCTCTCCGGGTGCAAACATCTATCAGAGGGCAGAGGGTGTTGGCATAGCAGTTCAATAAAGAGAAACGAATTATATTGCATGGGGTGCAGAGGAGATGATGGGATGAAAAAAAGCTTTCAGAACAAAGGGAATGTGGTTGTGGAGGTAACTATGGTTTTGCCTTTTTTTATATTTGGAATGCTGACATTTTTTCATATGGGTAAAGCAAAATTAGCAGAACAAATTGTGTATGAGGCAGCGGTTGAAACAGCAGAGTACCTTGCTGAAGAAGCATATCTGGAGGTGTATAATCCTGCTTCACCTTACATGAGGCTCAGGCAATATATCGATGATAATGAATTGGTAAAAAAATATATACAAAATGGGATAGACGGGATATATATATCCGGATACAGTGAGCCCGATGAAAAGAATCAAATCACAATTACCGTATGTTTTAAAACAGCGATCACAGTTCCGTTTTTTAAGGAGTTAACAGCTTTACGTACTTTTGAAATTACCCAGCAGGTGTATGTCGGGGATAAGGATTTGACGTCGGAGGAGCATGAGCAAAAGGATGTGTTTGTTTTCATAACTGACAACAGGGATGTTTATCATACATCAAGAGATTGCTCACACCTCCTTTTATCAGTTCACGCTGCATCGATGATAACGGCCTGCGAAAATTATTCTCCCTGTGAGTTTTGTGGCAAAGATTGGCAGGGAGGCGTGGTGTTTATTACGGACGATGGTAATCGATATCACGGCAGTATGCATTGCAGTGGATTAAAAAGGACCGTCTATCGTGTTAAAAAAAGTCAAGTAGGAGGATTGCCGGGATGTTCAAGATGCACCAATTAACAGAAAAAAATAATAAGGGAAATGCAACCGTAGAAATGTGTTTCATTATGCCGATTATTCTGTGGATTTGTGTGAACGTAATATATATTTTCATGGATGTTATTGGGGATGGTGTTACACAAGGGGAATGCTATTTGGCAATATATACATATATAGATAAGCAAAAACAGACAGATGAAAAGTATCACCTGCCGGCACGATTAAAAGACCACCATATCGTGTGTCAAAGCAAACAGTTTTTGATTGAAAACAAAGGGTATTCTTATGGTGGAAGTACCAATATCTACAAAACAGAATATGACTTATGTACAAGGCGACTGAGGAGGTGGCAATTGTATGGAGATGTGTTACAAGAATAAAGATATGACCCGGTATCTGGATGTTGTTTTCGATGCGGAGGAGCAAAGAGACGCGACTGCTTACGAATATCAAATCAAAATGATTGAAGCGAATCATATTCCCTATCTATTAGACGTTTGTGTGATTCATATGGATAACAAATGGGAACTCCGTTATCTGACTGAAAA